>NZ_JAKSDZ010000027.1 GCF_023509475.1 Aestuariirhabdus haliotis
GGGATCGCTTCCGCCCTCCCTGGCTCTCGCGATCTGCCTACTTCCCCCGGGGATCGCTTCCGCCCTCCCTGGCTCTCGCGATCTGCCTACTTCCCTGTAGGCAAAAAAAAACAACCCGGCTTTCGCTCGGGTTGTTCTGGGTCAGGTAATTCCGGTTCCTTCCGGTCAATGCTCCTGCAAATGAGTTACCTGGTACACTTCCGTGTGTAATTGCCGTCCTGGGCAAGCTCAGTATGCCTTGATCCCAGCTATCGCCACAGCAGAGATCTGGCCCGAAGCTTGTAGGATATTCGCCATTGGGCTGTAGGTAACTACAAATCTCCTTCGGGTTTAAAAGGAGGCAGAGGAAGCTGGGATACCTTGCTGCCTTTGGCGTCATGCACCTTTATGGTCCCCTCTTTTTCGACTTCGTCAATGCGCACAATGGCTGTCATGGGTATATAGCTGCGTTTAACCCCGGCAAACTCACTTTTGAGCTTCTCCTCACCGGGATCGACCACCAGCTGGCTGCGTTCACCGAACATAAACTCCTCGACCTCGATAAACCCATAGAGATCGCTTTGGTAGACCTGTTTGGCATAGAGCTCAAACACCTGCCCGTCGTTCAGAAAAATTACTTTAAAAATTTGCTTGGCCATGACCTGTTTACCCTGAAAAAAGGTGGGGCTATTCGGAGGGGGCGTAAGGGTACCACAGGGCTCAAGGCCCTGCGAACTGTCGCTTGCCAACATTTTTGCTCATCAAGCATTCAGCTTTTATTACTATTGGCCATACCCCGACCAATGCCCGCTGAGATTCCTAGGATTTAGCCGGTACTGTCTATATAATGCGCGATCCTCAATACCCCCTTTTTCTACTTCGGATACCAGAACCAATACCTCCTATGGCCAAGAAGCTGTTTATCAAAACCCATGGCTGCCAAATGAACGAGTACGACTCGGCGCGTATGGCTGATCTGCTCGGCGAAAGCCACGAACTGGAACTGACCGACAACGCCGATGAGGCCGATGTCCTGTTGCTTAATACCTGTTCGATTCGAGAAAAGGCCCAGGAGAAGGTGTTCCATCAGCTGGGGCGCTGGAAAGCACTAAAAGACAAGAACCCGGAGCTGATGATTGGCGTTGGGGGTTGCGTCGCCTCCCAGGAAGGCGATGCCATTCGCTCGCGCGCGCCCCATGTGGATCTGGTCTTTGGCCCCCAGACCCTGCACCGCGTACCCGACATGATCGACGCCATGCGCGACACCGGCAAAGCGGTGGTTGATGTTTCCTTCCCGGAAATTGAAAAGTTCGACCGCCTGCCCGAACCCAGCGTCGAAGGCCCCAGCGCCTTCGTTTCGGTGATGGAAGGTTGCAGCAAGTACTGCACTTTTTGCGTGGTGCCTTACACTCGAGGCGAGGAGGTCAGTCGCCCCTTCGACGATGTAATTGCCGAATGTGTCCATCTGGCTGAGCAGGGAGTACGAGAGATCAACCTGCTGGGACAAAATGTTAATGCTTACCGCGGCGAGCGCGAAGACGGCTCCGTTGCGGACCTGGCGGAACTGATCACATTGATCGCAGCCATCGAGGGCATTGGCCGCATTCGCTTTACCACCTCGCACCCGATCGAGTTTTCCGACAGCCTGGTGGCGGTGTACGGCGAAGTGCCGGAGCTGGTCAACCATCTGCACCTGCCAGTGCAAAGCGGCTCCGACCGCGTGCTGGCAGCCATGAAGCGGGGCCATACGGCGCTGGAGTATAAGTCCCGCATTCGTGCCCTGCGCAAATTGCGCCCGGACATCAGCATCTCCTCCGACTTTATTATCGGCTTCCCCGGAGAAACCGAGAAAGACTTCGAGCAGACCATGAAGCTGATCGCCGACATCGGTTTCGATCACTCGTTCAGCTTTGTTTACAGCGCCCGCCCGGGCACACCGGCCGCCGACCTGAGCGACGACACGCCGGAGGAGGTCAAGAAACAGCGCCTCAGCCTGCTGCAAACCCGTATTATCCAGCAAACCATGGCGATCAGTCGCCGCATGGTGGGCAATACCGAAGAGGTGTTGGTGACCGGGTACTCAAAACGTGATCCGGGCCAGCTGCAAGCACGTACCGAGAATAACCGGGTGGTGATCTTCAGCGCCACCGACCCTCGTCTGATCGGCAAGTTCGTCAAGGTGAAGATTGAAGAGGCCTTGCCCAACTGCCTGCGCGCCACCCTTGATGAGAGCACACCTCCTCATTAACACTCTTCAAACGACGGCACCTACACATTAAGCGAACGCTCACTAACATCAGGGCATCCCGCCCCGGCAACCTTGCTTTCTGCCTTCACCGGTATATTCTTGAAAGCACCAAAGGTTGCCGTTACCTACGGCCTGAACAACACATTGAACGCACAACCTAACCAACACCAATTCAGCCTTACTCCCCACGACACGCAGCGCTTCGCCAACCTTTGCGGGCAGTTCAACGAGCACCTGAAGCAAATTGAGCAACGCCTGAACGTGCGCATCCGCAATCGTGGCAATCACTTCGAACTGATAGGCGACCCCGGTATCCTTCGCGTAACCGAACAGCTGCTCAAGCAGCTGTACCGGGAAACCGGCAACGGTACCGAGCTGACGCCCAATCTGGTGCACCTGTTTCTGCAGGAGACCGGTTCCGACATGATTGGCAGCGACGATCCGGCCTTGCAACCCATCACCATTCAGACCAAACGCGGATTGATCAAACCCCGCGGCGCCAACCAGCAGGGTTATGTGCGCAGCATCCAGGGTCACGATATCAATTTTGGCATTGGTCCTGCGGGTACCGGTAAAACCTATCTGGCCGTCGCTTGCGCTGTGCAAGCGCTGGAGCAGGAGCAGGTGCGTCGCATACTGCTGGTGCGCCCGGCGGTAGAGGCCGGGGAAAAACTCGGCTTCTTGCCCGGAGACCTGAGCCAGAAGATCGACCCCTACCTGCGCCCGCTGTACGACGCCCTGTACGAGATGCTGGGCTTCGAGCGAGTGGAAAAGCTGATCGAGAAGAATGTGATTGAGCTGGCCCCTCTGGCCTACATGCGCGGACGCACTCTGAACAACGCCTTTATTATTCTCGATGAGAGTCAGAACACCACG
Source organism: Aestuariirhabdus haliotis (assembly GCF_023509475.1). Taxonomy (NCBI): domain Bacteria; kingdom Pseudomonadati; phylum Pseudomonadota; class Gammaproteobacteria; order Oceanospirillales; family Aestuariirhabdaceae; genus Aestuariirhabdus; species Aestuariirhabdus haliotis. Next base: position 3,104 of record NZ_JAKSDZ010000027.1, read on the forward strand.
ACCGAGCAGATGAAGATGTTCCTGACGCGCATCGGTTTCGGATCTTCGGCTGTCATCACCGGCGACATCACCCAGATCGACCTGCCCCGGGGTACTCGTTCCGGACTGGTGCAGGCGACGCGGATATTAAAAGATGTCAAAGGCATCGGCTTTACCCATTTCACCTCCAAGGATGTGGTTCGCCACCCGCTGGTACAACGTATCGTCGAAGCCTACGACGAACAGAGCGATGATCTGGATGCAGGCCGCCGCTCATGACCCTCGACCTCGACCTCCAACTCGCCTGCGAAGGCCAGGCCCCAGCGCCTGAGTCGTTCCAACGCTGGGCGGAGTGTGCGTTGACCGGCCGACGTGAGCAGGCCGAACTCAGCGTACGGCTGGTCGACGAGACGGAAAGCGCGGCGCTTAACCAGCAGTATCGCGACAAGAGTGGCCCAACCAATGTGCTCTCCTTCCCAACCGATTTCCCGGCTGAGCTTGAGCTACCTCTGCTTGGAGACCTGGTCATCTGCGTGCCCGTGGTTGAGCGTGAAGCACAACAGCAGCAAAAGCCCCTGGAAGCCCACTGGGCACACATGGTAATCCATGGCACACTGCACCTGCTCGGCTATGACCATATCGACGACAACGATGCCCTGGTAATGGAATCGCTGGAAACCCAGCTACTAACCGGGCTGGGGTATAACGACCCCTACCAGCCCACCGACGAAGAGTAACGAGAAACTGATGAGCGAAGATCGATCGAGCAGTAACGGGCCCGTTCACCGAACGTGGCTGGAGCGGCTAGCAATGGCCTTCTCCGGCGACCCCAGAAACCGCGGCGAGTTGCTGGAGCAGCTGCGCGAAGCGGAAACCAATGACATTGTCGATGCTGAAGCCCTCAGCATCATCGAAGGCGCCATGCAGGTTGCAGACATGCAAGTGCGCGAAATTATGATCCCCCGCTCCCAGATGGTCTGCGTCAAGTCCAGCCAGCAACCCAAAGAGTTCCTTGCCAGCATCATCGCCTCGGCGCACTCGCGCTTCCCGGTGATCGGTGATTCCATGGACGAGGTGATCGGCATCCTGTTGGCCAAGGACCTGTTGCCTCTGATTCTTAATAAGGTCGAAGGCCCCTTTGAGATCAAGAACCTGCTGCGGCAGGTAACCTTCGTGCCCGAGAGCAAGCGTCTCAATGTTCTGCTGAAGGAGTTTCGTGCCACCCGCAACCATATGGCGGTGGTTATCGACGAGTATGGCGGCGTCGCCGGGCTGGTCACCATCGAAGACGTACTCGAGCAGATCGTCGGCGATATCGAGGATGAGCACGACGTCGACGAAGAGAGCTTTATCAAGCAAGTGGGCGACAACGACTATATCGTCAAGGCCCTCACCCCGATCGACGACTTTAACGACGCCTTTGGTAGCGAGTTCAGCGATCGCGAGTTTGACACCATTGGCGGCATTGTCATGCAGGGCTTCGGCCATCTGCCCAAACGCAACGAGCAACTGTCCCTGCAGGGCATGAATTTTCGCGTGCTCAATGCCGATAACCGACGCATTCGGTTGCTACGGGTATCCGCCGACTGATGCCAAGCTCCCTGTGGCAAGGTTCTTTATGGCGACAGGGCTGGGGTGCACAGCTACTGGCGCTGGCAGCCGGTGGGTTGGCGGTTGGTGGCTTTAGTCCTTTTGACCTCTGGCCCCTGCCGCTGATCTCCAGTGCCCTGCTGTACCTGTTGCTCTACCCACTCGCACCTCGCGAGGCCCTATGGCGAGGCTTCGCCTATGGCCTTGGCCTGTTTGGTGCCGGCACCTCCTGGGTCTACGTCAGCATCCACCAGTTTGGTGCCGCCTCCATGCCACTGGCAGCCTTCTTGACTCTGCTGTTCTGCGCCTGCATGTCGATACTGTTTATTGCACCCTTTGCCTGGAGTTACAGCCAGCTACGACGGCACTTCCCCGGCAGCATCGCGCTATCGCTGATCGCCTTTATTGGCCTGTGGGTGCTCTTTGAGTGGAGCCGTACCTGGCTGCTCACCGGCTTCCCCTGGCTGCTATGGGGCTATGCCCTGATCGATACGCCGCTCAGTGCCTGGGCGCCGGTCAGCGGCGTGTTTGGCCTGAGCTTGCTTTTGGTGGCGGGCGGCGCCCTGATCGCCCAATGGATAATCTCGCGGCGCCCGCGGCGCGCGCTGGTATTGGGCAGCGCTGGCTGGCTCGGAGCTTTACTTCTCAGTATCCCGCTAGCGGGTCATCAATGGACCCAGCCTGCATCCCCGGCGCTGACGGTAGCGCTGGTGCAACCGGCAATCCCTCAGCTGATGAAATGGCGCGAGGGCTTTTTGCAAGAAACCCTGCAACATCTGGAACAGCTGACAGCCCCCCACTGGGACGCCGATATTATTCTCTGGCCGGAGAACGCCATTCCCGCTTTCCAGCACCGCATGCAACCCTATTTGCAACAGCTCGATGCCCAGGCCAAAACCACCCATACCAGCCTGATCAGCGGCATCCCCATCTACCGCAAGGCAATATCCGGGGAAGCGACCTTCCACAACGGCATCACCAGCCTGGGTGAAGGCGAGGGCGATTACCTGAAACAGAAGCTGGTTCCCTTTGGTGAATACGTGCCACTGCAATCGCTGTTAAGGGGCCTGATCGCGTTCTTCGACCTGCCCATGTCTAACTTTGCCCGTGGACCGGCCGACCAACCTTTGCTGCAAGCCGGACCTTACCAGCTGGCGCCATTAATCTGCTACGAAGTGGTCTATCCGGATCTGGTGGCGAGCATGGGAGCCCGCTCTGACATTCTGCTCACCATCAGCAATGACACCTGGTTTGGCGCCTCGATTGGTCCCCATCAGCACCTGCAGATGGCCCGTATGCGGGCGCTGGAAAATGGCCGCTACCTGATACGCGCGACCAACGATGGCATCACCACCCTGGTCGATCCCATGGGCAGACTGATGGACCAGCTACCCCAGTTTGAAACCGGTGTCCTGCGAGGTAGCGTTCAGGCGATGCAAGGCATCACTCCCTACGGCCGTACCGGCTCCTGGCCACTGATCGTCCTGATCAGCGTATTGCTTGGCCTGGTTGTGGTGCTTAAACGTCGCTAGTCAGGCGGTCCTGCAAACGATACCAGAGCATTCCCAACCACTCGTGCAGAGCGTCCCGACTTAATAGAAGTGAGCGCACACTCGGCAGCCATAACGCCGCCACGGGCAGCTCAGTGTTCAGGGGATGGTAGCCCAGCGGCGCCGCAACCACCTCGAAGCCGGCTTTCTCGAATACATACTGTGCACGGGGCATATGCAGGGCATGGGTCACCAGCACAATTCGATTGATCGATCTGGGTAGCAGATGACGGGAATGGATAGCATTTTCCCGGGTTGTCCGACTGTTTCCTTCCTGCCAGCTGACGGGCACGCCTAACTCCTGACGAAGCTGGCGCGCCATCAGGGCCGCTTCACTCTCCCGCTCACCACTGATAACCCGGCCCCCCGTCACCATCAAATCCAGGGAGGTCTGGTTAGCAAGATAGGCCGCATAAAACAGTCGCTCTGAGGCTAATCCGGAAGGGCGTTCCTGGCCATCATACTCAGCCGCGGGTGGGCGGCGTCCGGCACCCGGTACAACAATCAATTGCGCCTGTTGAAGGGCTTCGGTCGACACCACAGTCGCCTGGCTTTCCAGCGTCCGGGCCAGACCGGTGGCAATAAAGGGGGTACTCAAGAGATACAGGCTGAGCAGGGAGATCAGCAATAGCGAATAACCGAACCAGGGCCAACGGCGCAGCGACAGCCCGCCCACAAGCGCCGTCACGAGTTGAATACCGGGGGGAAGGATCAGGCTCTTTAGCAGCATCCAGCTTAGCAAGCGAGTATTTTCATCCTTGTAATCTGTTGTTTCCTTGGCGAACCGCCACCTCGTTCACACCCGGCAAGACTGTCTATCGATGGATCAGGGAGCCGGGGGGACCGCTTCACTGACATAATAGAAAAAGCGCCCGCTACAGTCACCACATATCGACAAGCGATCAGCCACCGCCAACATCTGGGGGCGTCGGCAACGAACGCAGCGATAACTTCCCGCCGCCGCCATGCTACCCGCCCGCAAGTGATGCAACACAGACACCGGTGCCAGGGTCGTACCCAACGTTTGCTGCTGTTCCATGGCAATCACCAGATCAGCCAGGGTCAGCCTGCCCCCCTGCAAACACTGGTGCAACCAATCGGCATCACGGCTGATACAGGCGGTTAACAGGCAGAGTTCTTCCCCACTGATATCCCGCAGCTCGACACTTTTCAGCTCTGTGGTATCCAGCGTCAGCTCTTGCAAGCCTTTGTCATGCGAACAGTCAGCCGACAATGCGGTCCAGTCCGGGTGATCAAAGTCGTTAATCACCTGCTGCAATCGCTGCAATAAGCGTGTGCAGATATCTCCCCCGTGGCTCCCCCGTTTGTGTTTTGGGACTTTCGCCATACATTTACCTCCGGGCCAATCACCCTCAGGCACAGAACGCTAAAACGTGTTTAAACAGGAGCACTTCAGGAATCGGGAATGAGCCCGATCAGGAACAACAGCCGCCTTACTGCGCTGAGGCTTTACCATGACCTTAAAATAAGGGTAGACCATGGATAAAGACTACCCGTCAAAACCACGCTGCTGTATCCTTCGCTGTTTAGATTTTCTTATTACCCTGACCACCTTTTTTTATCACTTCCAAGCGCGAGAACCATGGAACAACAGTACCTGCCCCATGAAATTGAAGCCGAAGCCCAACAACACTGGGAATCGACCAAGGCCTTTGAGGTTATTGAGGATAGTAACAAGGAGAAGTACTACTGCCTCTCCATGTTCCCCTACCCCAGCGGGCGCCTGCACATGGGCCATGTGCGTAATTACACCATTGGCGATGTAATTTCCCGTTTCCAGCGCATGCAGGGTAAGAATGTTCTGCAACCCATGGGTTGGGACGCATTCGGGTTGCCGGCCGAAAACGCGGCGATCAAGAACAATACCGCGCCAGCGCCCTGGACCTACGAAAACATCGATTATATGAAAGGCCAGCTCAAGCAGCTGGGCTTTGGCTACGACTGGAGCCGGGAAATCGCCACCTGCCGCCCCGAATATTACAAGTGGGAACAGTGGTTCTTCACCCAGCTGTACGAAAAAGGGCTGGTGTACAAGAAAACCTCGGCTGTTAACTGGTGCCCCAATGACCAGACCGTGCTCGCTAATGAGCAGGTAATCGAGGGATGCTGCTGGCGCTGCGATACCCCGGTTGAGCGCAAGGAGATCCCCCAGTGGTTCGTGCGTATCACTGCTTACGCCGAAGAGTTGCTGAACGACCTCGATGAGCTGGAAGACTGGCCCGACCAGGTCAAGGCGATGCAGCGTAACTGGATCGGTCGCTCCGAAGGGGTCGAGATGACCTTCGAGCTGTCCCAGAGCATCGAGCGGGTCGCCGATAACTTCACCATCTACACCACCCGCCCCGACACCCTGATGGGGGTCACCTACGTAGGCTTGGCCGCAGAACATCCGATTGCTCTGGCCGCCGCCGAGAACAATCCGGAGCTGGCCGCGTTTATCGACGAATGCAAGCAAAGCTCGGTGGCCGAAGCCGATATGGCGACCATGGAAAAGCGTGGCGTGGATACCGGTCTGAAGGCTATTCATCCCCTGAGTGGTCGCGAAATTCCGATCTGGGTGGCCAATTTTGTCCTGATGGATTATGGCAGCGGCGCGGTGATGGCCGTGCCGGGCCACGACCAGCGTGACTGGGAATTCGCTACCAAATACGGGCTGCCCATCGAACAGGTGATCGCCCCAACCAGCGACGACCTGACCTGCGACCTTGGCCAGGCGGCCTTTGTCGAAAAAGGCGCGTTGGTCAACTCCGGCGAGTTTGATGGCCTCGAATTCTCGGATGCATTTTCAGCCATTTCTACCAAGCTTAAAGAGCTGGGCAGGGGCCGAGTCACCGTCAACTATCGTTTGCGGGACTGGGGCGTATCACGCCAGCGTTACTGGGGCTCACCGATCCCCATGAAATACCAGAATGGCGAGGAGATTCCGGTACCGCTGGAAGAGCTGCCCGTGGTATTGCCCGAAGATGTCGAGATGGATGGCGTTCAGTCGCCGATCAAGAGCGATCCTGACTGGGCCGCGTGCGAGCACAACGGACAACCCGCCACTCGGGAAACCGATACCTTCGATACCTTTATGGAATCCTCCTGGTATTTTGCTCGTTTCACCAGCCCGCGCAACGACGAAGCCATGCTGTCGCCCCAGGCGGCCAACTACTGGCTGCCCGTCGACCAGTACATCGGCGGCATTGAGCACGCGATCCTGCACCTGCTGTACGCCCGATTCTTCCACAAACTGCTGCGCGATACCGGCCTGGTAGACAGTAACGAGCCCTTCAAGCGCCTGCTCTGTCAGGGCATGGTATTGAAAGATGGTAGCAAGATGTCCAAGTCCAAGGGCAATACCGTCGACCCACAGGAATTGATCAAACGTTATGGTGCCGATACCGTGCGCCTGTTCACCATGTTTGCCTCGCCACCGACCCAGTCTCTGGAGTGGTCTGACAGCGGCGTTGAAGGCGGCTTCAAATTCCTCAAGCGTTTATGGAAATTGACCCAGGATCACCTGCAGGCGGGGGATATCGAAGCACTGAACGTCGAGCAGCTAAACGACGCCCAACGCGACCTGCGTCGTAAGACCCACGAAACCATCACCAAGGTGACCGACGATTACGCCCGTCGCCAGACATTCAACACCGCTATCGCTGCGGTTATGGAACTGAGCAACGAAATCGGTCGCCTGAACGCCGATAATGCCCAGGATCATGCGGTCGTGCGTGAAGCGCTGGAAGCCGCTGCCCTGTTGCTGGCACCGGTCGTACCACATATCAGTCACAAACTCTGGCAGCAGCTCGGTCACGACCAGGCCGTTATCAACGCGCCCTGGCCTAAAGCCGACCCGGCTGCCCTGACCCGTTCCCGGCTGGAATATGTGGTACAGGTCAACGGTAAGCTGCGCGCCCGACTGGAAGTGGATGCGGACCTGGATAAGGCTGGCATCGAGGCGATGGCCCTGGCCGATGAAAACGTACAACGCTTTACCGCCGATAAGACAGTGCGTAAAGTCATTGTGGTTCCCAATAAACTGATCAACATTGTCGTAGGGTAATTCATGACATTAACTCACAAAAATCCTCTACTGCTACCCTTGATGGCGCTGGTGGTGATGCTTGCCGGCGGTTGTGGTTTTCAACTGCGTGGCGATATTGATCTCACTCCGGCATTGCAAACGATCAACCTGAGCGGCGTGCAGAGCGGTAGCAATTTATCCCGTAGCCTGCGACAAAACCTGAGCTACAACAATGTTGTGATCAGCGATAGCGCCGACAATACGGTCGCCATTCTGAAATCGAGCAGTGATCAGCGTCCGGTAACCTTTACCGGTACTGGACAAGGCGCTCAGTACGAAGTTACCAGCCGGCTGGATTTCCAGCTGCAAAACGTCAATGGTACACGCCTGATCGGCCCCTATTCGCTGGTAGCCCAGCGCACTTATCGGGCCGATCAGAACAATACAACCGCGTCTATCTCCGAGCGTGGGGTACTGACCAAAGCATTGGAAGATGACCTCGCCCAACAATTGATGCGCCGCTTGCAAGCCGTCACTTCCGAGCAGCTTGCCATGGCCCATGAAGAGGCGCGCAAGCGCGAGATGGAAAAAGAGCGAGCCGCTGCAGCCAATCAATGAAATTGCGCGCCGAACAGCTCGCCAGCCATCTTAAAAAAGGCCTGGCTCCACTCTACCTGGTGAGTGGCGACGAGCCTTTACTGCAGCAGGAATGCTGCGACGCCATTCGCCATGCCGCCCGGGATCAGGGCATTAGCGAACGGGAACTGATGCATGCCGAAGCTGGCTTTGACTGGAGCGAGCTGTACGAGAGCGCCAACAGCCTGTCACTGTTTTCTGACCGCAAGCTGATTGAGCTGCGAATCCCCAACGGCAAACCCGGCGACAAAGGCAGCAAGGCCCTGGTCGCCTATGCCGAACAGGCCTCCAGCGACAACAGCTTGCTGGTCGTACTGCCCAAACTCGATGCCTCGGCGCAGCGCAGCAAGTGGTTCAAATCCCTCGAAAAAACCGGCGTATGGATTCAGCTCTGGCCGGTCGATGGCTCGGCCCTGCCAGGCTGGATACAACAACGACTTGCCGCCGCCGGAATGAGTAGTACTCCCGGCGCCGTGCAGATGCTTGCGGACCGGGTCGAGGGTAACCTGCTGGCCGCCCAGCAGGAGATCGAAAAGCTGAAGTTATTGGCTACCGAGCAGCATATTGATGAGGAAACCGTCAATAACGCTGTCTCGGATAGTGCCCGCTATGACATTTTCTCTCTGGTCGATAGTTGTCTGGGGGGCGATGCCGTACACAGCGCCCGAATGCTGGCAGGCTTGCGCGGAGAGGGCAGCGAACCAACCGTCATCATCTGGGCCCTGACCCGGGAACTGCGCAGCCTGGCCACCATGGCTCGACTACTGCATCAGGGCCAGCCGATGGAACAACTGCTCAAGGGCCAGCGGGTTTGGGACAAACGAAAACCTTTCGTAAGGCGGGCACTTCAGCGCCTGTCCGAGCGAGACCTGCGCAATCTGCTCAGCCATGCGGCGCGTATTGATCGCTGCATTAAAGGCCTGGAGCAGGCCAACCTATGGGATGAACTTTCCGCCCTGAGCCTAAGAATCGCAGGCCTTAGAACCCCCGCCGCCGCCTATTAGCGTTCCCGGTTTTCCTCGCAGGCTCACTCACCCTGCAGCCCAGATTCCTCCAGCATTTTCTGTAGCCCTGACAGCCTGACAGTAGGGGCCTCGCCCTATTTCGGTTTGCGACTAGCCCATTACGGTTTACCACCGAGCCAGAGCTTCGCCATTCGGGTAATTCATACAGGATGCGTAGAAGCGCTAATGCCCTGATTTGGCAGCGTAAATAATAATAACACTACAGATTTACCTGTCTCAGGAGACACACCATGGCTGCTCCCAGCTATCACGACTATCCCTATTTGGAACCCGCTACTCTGTCACAACCAGACTATGGCTATCTGGGGCGTGAGGAGTATTGCGAGCAGCTATCGAAAAGCGCGGTGATTGGTCGCTACGATGCGGCCGGACAGTTCCAGATCGATCAGGGCCTGATGGCAGGCTACGGCTATGAGATTCCGGTCATCGCCGAGGCATTGGCCTGCAAACCCCAGGATGCCCGTTACCGTCGCTACAAAGTCGCCGCTATCGACAAGGCGACAAACCAAGTACACCTGGAGTGGTTGCTGGCCAAACGGTTAGGAAAAAACACCATAAGCTTTGTTCAGTTTGATCAACTGCGCAAGATTCTGGGGGTTCAACCTTTGCTGGTCGATATGCAGGGCCCTTGCGTCGAGGTCATCTGGCCGGAGACCCTGAAAGCCGCGCTGCTCTCGCTCGATATTCTGAACCAGCAGGTCGATATGGTTCCACCAGCGGTTCTGCACGCCAACAAAGGCCTGTACCAACCCCATCAATCTTTTTTGCGCATCTCTGGTTTTTAACCGCTAGCGATAGCACCCATTTCAGGGCGCATGGTTTGCCCTGAAGCAAAAAGGCCGCCTGATGGCGGCCTTTTTGCTTGGCATGGGCTGTGCTCTATTCAACTCTGGCTAGCAAAGCAGGTCGCCCTTGGCTTGCTGATCAGCGTGATAGGAAGAGCGCACCAGGGCACCACTGGCGACTTTCGAGAAGCCCAGCTGTTGGGCAATTTCCGCCAGCTCGGCAAATTCATCGGGATGCACAAAACGATCCACTGGTAAGTGGTTACGGCTCGGTTGCAAGTATTGACCCAGGGTGATCATATCGATGTCATGCTCTCGCATATCCTTCATTTCGTCGATCACTTCCTCAATGGTTTCCCCCAGACCCAGCATCAAACCGGACTTGGTGGTCACCCCGGGGTTCATCCGCTTGTACTCCTTGAGCAGGGTCAGTGACCACTGATAATCAGACCCCGGGCGGATTTTTCGGTACAAGCTCGGTACCGATTCCAGGTTGTGGTTAAAGATGTCCGGCGGCGTCTGACTAAGAATCTCCAGCGCGATATCCATACGACCACGGAAGTCGGGCACCAGTATTTCTATTTCAATATCCGGACTGAGCGCACGCACTTCCCTGATGCAATCGGCAAAGTGTCCGGCACCGCCGTCACGCAGGTCATCCCGATCTACCGAGGTGATCACCACATAACGCAGCTTCATGTCGGCAATCGCCTCCGCCAACTGCTTGGGCTCACCAGCATCGAGCGCATTGGGGCGACCGTGGGCGACATCGCAGAAAGGGCACCGTCGTGTGCAGATATCACCCATGATCATAAAGGTTGCCGTCCCGCCACTGAAACACTCACCCAGATTAGGACAGGCCGCCTCTTCACAGACCGTATGCAATTTGTGCTTGCGCAGCAGATTTTTAATTCGGCTGATTTCCGGGGAGGCCGGCATCTTCACCCGCAGCCAATCGGGCTTGCGAGGCATATCTTCCGCAGCGGTCGGGATCACCTTCACCGGAATGCGGGCCACCTTATCGGCACCTCGAAGTTTAACGCCCTGAACCGCGCGTTGAGGCTTGTTAGCCGTATCCTTATTACTGCTCATGGCAAGTGCTCACAGATGCTATGGGTGGACAAACTCGATGGTCTTAAAGCTGTAGACCATCGGAAGTGATTTCGCAGCGATTATACCCGAGTAACCGGGTCAGGTTCTGTTTCAATCTGTCGCTGACTTCATCAATATGTATATGCTCGGCCAACTCGCTGAGCTGGGTCATTGCCAAACCGGCATAACCGCAGGGATTGATACGCTGAAACGGCTCTAGCGCCATATCCACATTCAACGCCAGGCCGTGGTAGGAACAACCCCGGCGCACCCTCAAACCGAGCGATGCAATCTTGGCATCTCCGACATAAACCCCCGGTGCGTCTGGTTTGGCGCGGGACTCTACGCCCCACTGAGCCAGAGTTTCGATGATGGCTTGCTCGATACTGGTTACCAGATCGCGAACGCCCTTGCCGCGTCGCTTGATATCAATCAGCAGGTAAGCCACCAGCTGGCCGGGGCCATGATAGGTCACCTGACCACCGCGATCGACCTGCACGACGGGGATATCTCCAGGCATCAGCAAGTGTTCCGCTTTACCCGCCTGCCCCTGAGTAAACACAGGGGGATGTTGCAGTAACCACAGCTCGTCTCGACTGTTCGCGTCACGCCGATCCGTATACTCCTTCATTAACTGCCAGGTGGACTCGTAGTCCACCATCCCCAGCTCGCGAATCAGCAGGGAGAGATCTTTCTGCTCGGGATTCATTACACCGCCTTGGTTGACTAGGGCTAGAGCACCATTTTCACACGCCCGCTGTCCATCAATTCCTGATGCAGGGCGCTTAGTTGAGGCTTGCCGGTTGCGGTAATCACAACCGTTACGGAGTGAAAACGGCCATTGCGGCTGGTCTTCAGGTCATGCTTACCGTTGAAACTGTGATCGTGGCGTAAGACCACACCGAGTACAAATTCGACAAAATCTTCAGCGGCATCCCCCATCACCTTGACCGGGTAATCACAGGGAAATTCTATCTTGGGTGCTTCCTGCTGCCCGTTCTGCTGCTGGTTGACAATTAAATCACTCACGACGAATACCATCAAAAAAATGAACGGGAGCCGAGGCTCCCAATTGGTTAATTATAATACAGTACGGCTATGAGTTCAGCCTTTAGGACATAGCGCCCACAGCCTGTGCTGATCAGCTGAACAAGCCGTACACAAACATCAGGATGGAATCCCACAGGCGCTTGAAGAAACCTCCGGCTTCCACCGACTCCAGGGCAACCACGGGAACGCTTTCGATCAGTTCATCACCCAGCATGACTTTGACATCACCCAGTACTTGCCCTTGCTTGAGCGGCGCTTCCAGGTCAGGGTTAAGCTCCATGACAGCGCTCAGGTTTTTACTTTGGCCACGGGGAATGGTCACAACAATATCTTCACTGACGCCGACCGCAACCTGATCGGCAGTTCCCTTCCAAACGCGTGGGGTTTGCAAGGATTCCGCGCCTCGTTTAACCAGCGCATTTTCAAAAAAGCGAAAACCATAGGTCAATAGCTTCTGGGTTTCCACCGCACGAGACTTTTCAGTTTTGGCTCCCATAATGACGGAGATAAGGCGTCGCCCATCTTTGGCCGCCGAGGTTACCAGACAATAACCAGCCTCTTCGGTATGCCCGGTTTTAAGGCCATCGACTGCACTATTGCTCCACAACAGTCGGTTGCGATTGGGCTGCTTGCGCAAAGGCTTGCCGGTCTTTTTATCGACCCCGTATTGATAGTATTTTTCGGCATAGATGCCATATCGATCGGGATGCTCATAAATGGTGGCCCGGGCCAATTTGGCCAGATCAGCCGCTGTCGTATAATGGTTTTCGGCGGGCCAGCCACTGGAATTAACAAAATTAGTATTTGTCATATCAAGCTCCAGCGCCGTCGCGTTCATAACGTCGGCGAAGGACTCTTCACTGCCAGCAATATGCTCGGCAATTGCCACGCTGGCATCATTACCACTGACAATGATGATACCTTTTAGCAGTTCCTCTACAGGAACTCGTTCGCCGACCTCAATAAACATGGTCGAACCGCCCATTTTCCAGGCTTTTTCGCTAACCAACACCTCTTCATCAGCACTAATATTTCCTGCGGCCAATTCATTCTCGGCAACAAAGGCAGTCATTAATTTGGTCAGACTCGCGGGAGGTAAAGGTTGGTTGGCATTGGATTCGACCAACACATGCCCACTGTCAGCATCGATCAGAATATAACTGCTGGCCGCCAGATTAGGCGCCGATGGAATGGGCGATGCGGCCATTAAAGTGGAACTTGAAACAAGCAGGGTCAGGGAAACAAAACGAAAGAGTCGGGAGCCAAAAGATCGCATAAGAGGGAGGAAACGTCCTTTACCAGTTAGTTGGATAGTTGTTGTGGGTCACTAATGTGACCCTTGGCGTCGCTGATAATTCCCTGCCTGTCGACAGAATAATCATAAGAGATGAAGTCGATCACTTAACCGCCGTGGAACCGCTGTCTCTACTCGTACACAAGATGTGAAGCACCGAGCGCGGCATTATCAACCTGTTGTTTCACTTCTTCAACCTCTTGCAGGGTGGTAAAGGGGCCAATACGAACGCGGTGCAATGGCGCCGGACGCTCGCTGCCTTCTATCACCGATACCGGAAACCGGGTAACACTGCTGAGCCGCTGCTGGAGGTTCTGCGCCGATTGCTGATTTTGCAACGCAGCTACCTGCAAAAACATGCGCGGGTGTTTAGCCTCCGGCTTTGACGCTACTGGCTTGGCTGTCACTTTCGCAGCGGGTGAACGAACAGGCGTACTTTGTTGCATCTGACGAGCGTTGTAGTTGTCCGGATCGATACCTTCGACTCGAACCCGGGCGGTTCCCTTACCGTAAAAACCGAGTTTGCGTGCAGCCGCATAGGACATATCAATCAGACGATCACCATGAAAAGGACCGCGGTCGTTCACTCGAACCACCACGGTTTTACCATTGGCAAGGTTGGTTACCCGAGCGTAAGACGGCAGCGGCAAGGTCTTATGGGCCGCACTCATGCCGTACATGTTGTAGGTTTCACCATTGGCCGTTTTATGACCATGAAATTTGGTGCCGTACCAGGAAGCGGTGCCCTCTTTGTCATAGCCTACTGCAGTCGAGAGCGGATAATACTTGATCCCGAACAGGGTGTAAGGGGTCGATTTGACCGGTCCTTTATGGGCGCGAGGAATCGCATCGGGGACCGAGGAAGCATCGAAATGCCCCCTTGGTGCACCATCGGTACCCGGTCGGGTACTGCTACTACCACAGGCGACTAACATCAATGCACTGGCCAGGAGAACGACGGCGCGGATGAGCGCCCCTCCATTATTACTGCCGAGGCATAGCATCTTTTAATTCCTCGCTTAACTGAAACACTGCCATCGCATAGAGGGTGCTGTGATTATAACGGGTGATAACATACAGGTTATGCATGCCCACCCAGAATTCGCTGCCATGTTCTCCCTGCAGTTTAATACCTCGAACCTTATCGTCGGAAGTCGGCAACTCGAGGGGTTCCCAGCCCAGCGACTGCAACTGGCTTAAGGCTTGCCCCGGTTTCAGGTTATCACTTACCCCGTCGGCGTATTGCTGGCCACTGACTCGGGCACGGGTCACCACAGGATCTCCCTGCTTCCAGCCGTGGCGGCGGAAATAGTTCGCCACGCTACCGATTGCATCGACGGGGTTGTTCCAGATGTCAATCTGCCCGTCCTGGTCAAAATCCACCGCATAAGCTCGAAAGCTGCTGGGAATAAATTGTGGAAAGCCCATGGCTCCCGCATAGGAACCGGTCAAATCCAGGGGATCAAACTGCTGCTCACGACTGAGCAACAAAAACTCTTTCAGCTGTTTGCGGAAAAACTTCTTACGCGGTTCATAATCGAAACCCAGTGTGGAAAGCGCATCCACAACCCGGTATTTGCCTCGGTGTTTACCGTAAAAGGTCTCGACACCAATAATGGCAACAATGATTTCAGCCGGAACGCCGTATTCCTGTTCCGCACGCGCCAGGCTTTCTTCATGCTCTTGCCAGAAAGCCAGCCCAGCTTTGGTCCGGCGAGGTGTCACAAAAATCTGGCGATACTCATGCCAGGTTTTGGTCCGCTCGGCAGGTCGCGCAATAGCATCGAGTATCGATTGCTGGCGTGCAGCCGAATTAAAAACACGCTTCAGCACCTCAGGATCATACTGGTGCTCTTGCACCATCTCCTCGATAAGTTTTTCTGCGTCCTTTGAATCTTGATAGTCAGCGGCAAGCACAGCATTCGCCATGAGGCTCAATGCTACCCCCAGTACAGGCCAAAATCTCATTATGGGTCAATCCTCCATTGATTGGTGACAAACATCCTATCGCTACACGTTGTCAGATAAACACCGGCAGGGCAACCTTATCCTCGCCCCAGCCAACTGCGATGGGAATGCACCGACATCAGCACACCAAAGCCTGCCAAGAGGGTAACCACCGAGGTTCCTCCACGACTGACTAATGGCAACGGAACGCCAACCACCGGCAGCAAACCACTCACCATACCGATATTGACAAATACGTAGACAAAGAAAGTCAGCGTAATACTCCCCGCCAATAATTTTCCAAACAGCGTTTGTGCATTCATGGCAATAAAAAGGCCGCGACCGATGATCGCCACGTACAGCGCCAGCAACAGCAAAACCCCCACCAAACCAAACTCTTCAGCAAATACCGCGATAATAAAATCGGTATGGCTCTCGGGCAGGAAATCAAGCTGGGACTGAGTGCCACCAAACCAGCCTTTACCGTAAATACCGCCAGAACCAATCGCCACCTTTGACTGAATAATATTCCAGCCAGCTCCCCAGGGATCACTTTCCGGGTTGAGGAACGTCAGCACCCGCTGCTTTTGATAATCACGCATCAGGAACTGCCACATACCCCAGGCAAACGGCAGTGCCGCCAGTACGGCTCCAAAAATTACGCGCCATTGCAAACCCGCCAGAAACAGGACAAACAAACCCGATGCAGCAATTAATAACGAGGTGCCGAGGTCCGGTTGCTTGGCAATTAACAGCACCGGCAAAAATATCAAGCCCATGGCGATCAACAGGTGTCGAAAGCTGGGAGGCAAGACTCGTCGCGACAGGTACCAGGCCACCACCATCGGCATAACCAGTTTCATCAGCTCCGACGGCTGAAAACGAAACCCGGGTAACGCCAGCCAACGCTGCGCTCCCTTCGCCCCCGTACCGGACAACAGAACGGCAACCAACAGCCCCACCCCCAGCAAGTATACCCAGGGCGACCAACGCTCAAAGATCCGCGGGGGAATATTGGCAATGACGATCATGCCGGCAAGGCCCACCGCGATATAAACCGCCTGCCGCCCCACCAGGGAAAGGTTTTGTCCACCAGCGCTGTAGAGCACCAGCAATCCGGTTCCGGTCAGCAATAACAACAGACCCAGCAGGATCGGGTCCAGGCGCAACCAAAACACGGTGCGACTCTGCATATTTTCTTCGCTAAGGGGTAACTGGCGTTCAAAATCCTGCAGACTCATGGGCTCTTACCACTCTTGGCGATTGCGGCTTCCAGGCGCGGCAACAGATAAGCATCGATTACTTTTCGCGCTACCGGCGCCGCCGCACTACTGCCACTGCCACCATTCTCGATCACAACAGCGACCGCAATTTGCGGGTTCTCGACGGGTGCAAAGCCAACAAAAAGCGCGTGATCGCGATTCCTTTCTGCCACTTTTTCCTCATCGTATTCCTCATCCTGTTTAATCCCGACCAA
Source organism: Aestuariirhabdus haliotis (assembly GCF_023509475.1). Classification (NCBI taxonomy): domain Bacteria; kingdom Pseudomonadati; phylum Pseudomonadota; class Gammaproteobacteria; order Oceanospirillales; family Aestuariirhabdaceae; genus Aestuariirhabdus; species Aestuariirhabdus haliotis. The sequence continues at coordinate 19,556 of NZ_JAKSDZ010000027.1, forward strand.
CTGCGCGGTACCGGTCTTTCCGGCCATCTGATACTTGATGTCTCGCCCGATTCGATAATGAGCCGTGCCTCGAGGATGATGCACTACCTTGCGCATCGCCTCGATAGCAAAGTCCCAGGAGCTCTCGTTTTTCAGCTCGACATCCATCAGCTGGGGTTTCACCTGCAGCTCGAAGGAGGGATCGGCCGACTTAAGCAGCTGGGGCCGAATCCATTTACCCCGATTCGCGATCACTGAAGTCGAAGCCGCCAGTTGCAAAGGCGTTGCCAGCATATAGCCCTGACCAATCCCCGTGATCAGGGTTTCACCGGGATACCAGGGTCGCCCGCGGGCGCCACGCTTCCATTCCCGGGAAGGCATCAAACCAGGACGCTCCTCCGATATATCCCTGCCTACCCGCAGGCCTAACCCGAAAGCTGACAGATATTCGTGCATATTATCGATACCCAACTTAAGGGCGAGATCGTAAAAATAGGTGTCATTGGAATACATAACGGCGCGTTCGAGATTGACCTTGCCATGGCCTTCCCGCTTCCAGTTGCGGTACAGGCGTTCTTCACCCGGCAACTGGTACCAGCCGGGATCAAAAATGGTAAACCCTGTATGGGTGACACCACTGTCCAAGCCCGCGATAGCAACCATGGGTTTGATCGTCGAGGCCGGCGGATACTCACCCAAGGAGGCACGGTTATAGAGCGGCCGATCATCATTATCACGCAACAGGCTGTAATCTTTACTAGCGATGCCCGTAACAAATAAATTGGGGTCGTACGATGGCGTACTGGCCATCACCAGCACGCCACCGGTACGAGTATCGACCGCAACCACGGCTCCCCGCCGCTCCCCCAGAGCATCGATCGCGACTTGCTGCAGGGCGATATCCAGATACAGGGTAATGTCGCTGCCGGGCTCGGGATCACGCTGGTTAAGCACCCGCAGCACGCGCCCCCGGGCATTGGTTTCCACTTCCTGGAAGCCCGCTTTGCCCAACAGCTGGGATTCGTAAAAACGTTCGATACCGATTTTGCCGATAGTTCGTGTGCCACTGTAGGCATCCGCATCCAGGCGGCTCAGTTCCCGCTCGTTAATGCTGCCAACATAACCGACCGAGTGAGCAAAGTTCTCCCCGTTGGGGTAGTAACGCACCAACTGGGCCTGCACCTCGACCCCGGGCAGACGGTGTTCATTGACCGAAATACGCGCAATCTCGTCTTCTTGTAACCGGTATTTGAGAGGAACGGCTTCGAAGGGCCGGCTCTGGCGCGCCAGCTTCCTGTACTTCGCCACCTGTTCAGCGTTGATGGTCAGCAGCTCGCCCAAACTGGAAAGCGTGGCGTCCAGATCCTCAATACGTTCCTTGATCAGCACCAGGGTATAACTGGGCTTGTTTTCCGCCAGCAATTTGCCGTTGGTGTCGTAGATCAACCCTCGTGTCGGCGGCAGCGACTGCAGGTGAATACGGTTTTCGTCAGACTTGGTACTCAGCTGGGCGTGCTGCACCACTTGCAGGTTGATCATTCGCACCACCAGCACACTAACCAACACCAGCACGACGAACAGGCACAGCAATAGGCGCGAGGTAAAAACCCGTGCTTCGCCTCGAGTATCTTTAATCGCAATCGGTCCGGCCATGGAGTTCCTGTCAGCGGTGGTAAGGGTGGTTACTGAGGATGCTCCAGGCACGATAAAGCTGCTCGGAAAGCAGCACACGGACCAGGGGATGAGGTAAAGTCAGTGGTGACAATGACCATTTTTGATCGGCCCTGGCGACGCACTCAGGAGCCAGGCCCTCGGGCCCTCCGACCAGTAAACTGACGTGACGGCCGTCCATACGCCAGCTCTGCATCTGCTCGGCAAGTTGCTCTGTACTCCAGGAGCGTCCGCCAACTTCCAGGGCAATCACCCGATCGCCGCTGCCAATAGCTGCCAGCATAAGCTCACCTTCCTTACGTTGGGCTCGCTTCACGTCGGCGCCTTTGGTGCGTTTGCCCAGAGGAATTTCGACGCACTCCAACGCGCATTCCGCCGGCAAACGCTTGGCGTATTCTTTATAACCCGCCTGTACCCAATCGGGCATACGGGTACCAACGGCGATCAATCGAATGCGCATTAACGCTTAGGAATCCTGTTCGTCAATCTGCTGCTGGTGCGAGCCTTCCCACAGCCGCTCCAGATCATAGAACTGACGAGTTGCCGGTAACATCACATGCACGACGACCTCGTCCAGATCCACCAGCACCCATTCGCTACCAGCTTCGCCTTCGCTGCCCAGGGGTTGAATGCCCTGCTGTTTCATATCAACGACGACCGCATCGGCCAGGGATTTCACATGACGGTTCGAGGTACCGCTAACAATGATCATATAGTCAGTGATATCGGTCAGCTCGCGCACATCGAGGCAGCTGATCTCTTTGCCTTTCATATTTTCCAGGGATTCAATCACCAGGTCTTTCAGTTGTTCAGATTGCATGTAGGGAAAAATTCTCTCCGTTAGGGTAAAAGTTCGTGGTTGGCTTACTGGCGAATGTGGCCATCGCCAAACACGACATATTTTTCAGATGTCAGCCCTTCCAGACCAACCGGGCCGCGAGCATGGATCTTATCGGTCGAGATGCCGATTTCAGCTCCCAGACCGTACTCGAAACCATCGGCAAAGCGGGTCGAGGCGTTGACCATGACCGAGGCGGAGTCCACTTCGGTCAAGAAACGACGCGCCTTGCTGAAATCTTCACTGACAATGGCATCGGTATGGTGAGAGCCGTATCGATTGATATGTTCGATCGCCTCATCCATATCGCTGACCACTTTAACGGCCAGCACCGGCGCCAGATATTCGGTAGACCAGTCATCTTCACTAGCCGCTACGGCTGCACTTAACAGTTCGCAAGTACGAGGGCAGCCCCTCAATTCAACCCCATGAGTTGCATAAGCTGCGGCCAACTCAGGCAAAATCGCTGCCGCCACCGCTTCAGCCACCAGCAGGGTTTCCATGGTATTGCAGGTGCCGTAGCGTTGGGTCTTGGCATTGACGGCAATTTTCATGGCCTTGCCAGCATCCGACTGGTCATCGATATAGACATGGCAGATGCCATCGAGATGCTTGATGACGGCAACCCGGGCATCCCGGCTAATACGCTCAATCAGGCCCTTTCCGCCTCGTGGCACAATGACATCGACGTACTCGGACATAGTGATCAATTCACCCACCGCCGCTCGATCGGTGGTTTCCACGACCTGAACGGTATCCTGAGGCAAGCCGGCGCTCTCCAGTCCCTGGCGCACGCAAGCGGCGATCGCCTGGTTGGAATGAATGGCTTCGGAGCCGCCGCGCAAAATGGTGGCATTGGCCGACTTCAGACACAGGCTCGCCGCTTCTACGGTCACGTTCGGGCGAGATTCATAAATAATACCGACCACCCCCAGGGGCACCCGCATCTTGCCGACCTGAATACCACTGGGCACATAGCGCATATCGTTGATACCACCCACGGGATCGGGCAGCGCGGCAACCTGTTTTAGCCCTTCGATCATGGCATCGATACGGGCCGGCGTCAGTTCCAACCGGTCCAGCATGGCCGCATCCAGACCCTTGGCTCGGCCCGCTTCGAGATCTTTCTGGTTACACTGGGCCAGCTCATCGCGAGACGTGTCGAGCGCTTCTGCGGTTGCCAACAAGGCCGTATTTTTTTGCGCCGTGGTCGCCTTGACGATCTCACGAGACGCGGCTCTGGCACGACGCCCCACCTGCGCCATGTAATCTTTTACATCCATAGGGGTTCCAGCTTGGGTTGATACCGGGGAAAATTCGCCTGATTATAACTTGCTCGCTGACTGGAGTCGCCCCCATTCATGGACCTGACATCGATTGAACCCTTGCTGGCATGGCTACGAGCTCACAGCCAATGGCTGGAGCTCGTTCTGTTCCTGACCGCCTTCGCCGAATCCCTGGCTCTGGTAGGGCTCGTATTGCCCGGCGTAGTGATGCTATTCGGCATTGCCTTGCTCGCCGCTACCGGCGGTATTTCACTGGAGATGGTGTTGATATGGGGTTATCTGGGAGCCATTGCCGGTGACAACCTGAGCTACTTTCTGGGACGCTATTGCCATGGACCGCTGAGCCGTACCCAGCTGTTCCGCGACAACCCTCAATGGATCGACAAGGGTGAGGCGTTCTTCAATCGGCACGGCATCTTGAGTGTGGTGGTGGGTCGCTTTATCGGCCCCTTGCGCCCGATTATTCCCATGGTGGCGGGCATGATGGAGATGCCGGCCCATCGCTTTGTCACCGTCAGCCTGATATCTGGCCTCGGCTGGGCGCCCGTCTATCTGCTCCCGGGTTTTTTGGCCGGGGCAGCAGCTTCGGGACAGACGATTGAATCCCTGCAATGGTTTTATCAACTGTTCGAGTATTTTTAAACCAACAGCGCCCAACTGATGAGCGTTTAGCTTTCGGCACCCCAGCGGGGCACAAAACTTTGCTCCAGGCCTAATTGATCGAGAATACGCGCCACCACAAACTGCACCATTTCCTCCACCGTTTGCGGACGATGATAAAAGCCCGGGCTGGCGGGCAGGATCATCGCCCCCATGCGCGTCAGGCGTAGCATGTTTTCCAGGTGCAGCTCTGAGTAAGGGGCTTCACGGGGCACCAGAATCAATTGTCGACGCTCTTTCAGCGCCACATCGGCAGCCCGTTCGATCAGGTTATTGCTGGCCCCACAGGCGATCGCTGAAAGTGTGCCGGTACTGCAGGGACAGACCACCATCGACGCTGGCGCTCCGGAACCCGAGGCGACAGGTGCCATCCATTGCTCGCGACCATAAACCTTGACCGTCCCCGGTAGCGATTCATAACGCTCCTCGAACCAGCTCTTTAATGCCTCCGGGGCACCCGGCATCCGCAGGTCGGTTTCGGTGGCGACCACCACCTGTGCTGCTTTCGAGATCAGGAAACTGACTTCGCAGCCCTGGGCCAATAGCTGCTCCAACAGGCAGAGACCGTACTGGGCACCCGATGCGCCGGTTAAGGCAAGTGTTACGCGCTTATTGGCCATGATCTGGATATCGCTCCTCTAAAGCCTTCTTAAGCTGGCCATGAATACCGCCAAAACCACCATTGCTCATCACCAGTATATGATCTCCGGCTCGGCTCTCCACCAGCAATCGCTCCACCAGCTGTTCGACACAATGCTCGACACTGGCGGGCACCGGACTTTCTTGCACCACCTCTTCCAGCGCCCAATCCACCCCTTGTGGCTGGAACCAATAGACACGATCCGCCTCTCGGGTGGCGGGTGCCAGCATCGGTCGATGCACGCCCAGGCGCATGGTATTAGAGCGCGGCTCGATCACAGCGAGAATGCGCCCCTGCTGGCCAATTTTGGCTCTCAGACCTTTCAAGGTAGTGGCAATCGCGGTGGGATGGTGGGCAAAGTCGTCGTAGACCCGAACGCCGCCGGCATCGACCACCAGCTCCATTCGACGTTTGATACCCTCGAACGCTGCCAGCGCCTGCGCGGCGATCTCCGGGGTGACGCCAACGTGACGTGCAGCCGCTATCGCCGCCAAACCATTGGCTCGATTATGATCCCCCAACAGGTCCCATTGCACCTCTGCTACCGCATCACCTTGCAGGTAGATGCGGAAATGCCCGCCATCCCCGGTTATCGACTCGGCATACCAGGTGGCTGATGAGTCGCTCAACGACAGGGACTGCTGCTGACTCCAGCAACCCATCCCCAGAACCTCATCCAAGGCCGCATCCTGAGCGGGTGACAAAACCAGTCCACTGGACGGGATGGTTCTTACCAAATGATGGAATTGTCGTTGTATTGCCGTCAGATCGGGGAAGATATCGGCGTGATCAAATTCAAGATTATTCAAAACCGCCGTTCTCGGCTGGTAATGGACAAATTTGGAGCGCTTGTCGAAAAAAGCACTGTCGTATTCATCCGCCTCAATCACAAAGAAAGGGGTCTCTCCCAAACGGGCCGACACCGAAAAGTTACCCGGCACACCGCCGATCAGAAATCCCGGCGACATACCGGCGTATTCGAGAATCCAGGCCAGCATGGAACTGGTCGAGGTCTTACCATGGGTACCCGCCACCGCCAGCACCCAACGCCCCTGTAATACATGCTCCGCTAGCCATTGAGGTCCGGAACGATAGGGCAGCCCCTGATCCAGCACATGCTCCACCGCCGGATTACCCCGAGACATGGCGTTACCGATCACCACCAGATCCGGCGCGGGATCCAGTTGAGCAGGATCATAGCCTTCAATCAGCTCGATACCCTGGGCTTGCAGCTGGGTACTCATCGGCGGATAAACCTGCTGATCGGAGCCGGTAACGCGGTGCCCCTGAGCCTTAGCCAATACCGCCAGAGAGCCCATAAAGGTACCGCAGATGCCGAGTATGTGTATGTGCATATTGGAATCGCTACCGCCTGCAAAAAGAAGGAAGCCTATCATGGCTTCCTTGAGAGTCACATCCACCACTTCGCGTTCGTTCACTCACTTTCACCTCGACCACCCGCCTCACCAACGCCGGCGGGCAATCCCCTTATGCAAACCGGGTTATTTTCGAGTATGATTCGCCCCCATCGAAGCCAATCCTGCAGGAGCATCCTGATGTCCCCCAAAAACGCTTTCTACGCCCAGTCCGGAGGTGTAACTGCCGTCATTAACGCCTCAGCCTGTGGGCTGATCGAAACCGCCCGCCAACACCCGGATCAGATTGGCAAAGTCTATGCCGGTCATAACGGTATTGTTGGTGCGTTGAGCGAAGAGTTAATCGATACCAGCCTGGAAAGCGCCGAAGATATCGCAGCCTTAAAACACACCCCTGCCGGGGCATTCGGTTCCTGTCGCTACAAGATGCACAACCTGGAAGAAAACAAGGCCGAATACGAACGCCTGATCGAAGTCTTCAAGGCCCACGACATCGGTTACTTCTTCTACAACGGTGGCGGCGACTCCCAGGATACCGCCTACAAGGTTTCCCAAATCAGTGAGAAGATGGGCTATCCCATCACCTGTGTCGGCATCCCCAAGACCGTCGATAACGATCTGCCCTTTACCGATAACTGCCCGGGTTTTGGTTCTGTCGCCAAATACGTCGCGGTTTCCATTAAGGAAGCCGCCCTTGATATCGCCTCCATGTGCAACTCCTCCACCAAGGTGTTTATTATGGAAGTGATGGGGCGCCATGCCGGCTGGATTGCCGCCGCCGGTGGCCTGGCTGCCGAACAGGAAGGTGATGCGCCTCATATCATTCTATTCCCGGAAATCGCCTTTGACCGCGAAGCCTTCCTGGCTCGCGTCGAACAGTGCGTCAACGATTACGGCTACTGCGTGGTGGTGGCCTCGGAAGGTGCCCAGTACGAAGACGGTCGTTTCCTCGCCGACTCCGGCAACAAAGATGCCTTTGGTCACACCCAACTGGGCGGCGTAGCCCCTACTCTGGCCACCATGATCAAACACTCGCTGGGTTATAAATACCACTGGGCGGTGGCCGATTACCTGCAGCGATCCGCCCGTCATGTGGCTTCCGCGACCGATGTCGAGCAAGCCTATGCCATGGGCAAAGCAGCGGTCGATTTTGCCGTTGCCGGACGCAATGCGGTCATGCCGATCATTGTTCGTGACACCAATGTGCCCTATAGCTGGTCAGTCGGTGAAGCGCCGTTGAGCCAGGTCGCCAACCAGGAAAAGAAGATGCCAATCCACTTTATCAAGGATAATGGCTACAGCATCACCGATTCCTGCCGCGAATATCTCTCTCCGCTGATTCAGGGCGAAGATTACCCGCCTTATGTGAATGGATTACCCCAGTACGTCAAGCTGAAGAATCAGCTGGTCGAGAAGAAACTGAAAACCACCTTCGCCTTCGATTAGATTCAAAACGGGCCACCCTATGAGCCGCAGTGTCCTGATGCTGCGGTTCAGTTATTCTGCCCCGGCAGGTGATGGCCTCGTGCGATAAAAGCCCTCTGCATTCGTCCTAAATACCGCCTCGGCAGCCTCTTCTCCCAAACTGGCGACTATTCGATCCAGATCCTGGCGCTGGAATCGACGGGGTGCTCTTGTACCAGGTAAGTCACTACCAAACATCAGAGCCGTCGGATCGAGCTGATGGATCTGTTGTAACGCCTCTTCGACATTCAATGTGACACGACCAAAACCACTCGCTTTAACCTTTGCCCCCAACTCAACCGCTCGCAGTAACTGGGGCAATCCTTGCTGGCTCAAGCCCAGGTGGTCGATCGAAAAACATGGCAAGTCCGCCAGCAGGGGCAATAGGGGGGATAACTCTGCCGCATCGATGTAAAGCTCCACGTGCCAGCCACAGAGTTCATAAACCCGCAGCGCCATATGGGCCAGTGCACCCAGCTCTTCAGAACCACCCCGGCGCACATTGAAACGCACGGCCCTCACGCCACAACGATCAAGATACAATAGTTCGTCATCTTTAACGCTGATCGGTAATTGAGTGACACCGACAAAATCGGGACCCAGATGTTTAAGGGCCGCAACCAGATAACCCTGATCGAAGCCCTGGAATGATCCCGAGACAACCGCCCCTCCCGCTATATCGATTCCGGCTATTTCCTGTCGATAGTTCGACACCGAATAGGGGGCGGGGAGATATCCCTGATTAGCCGTCAGAGGAAATTCTGAATCGATGATATGCAGGTGAGCATCGAACAAGCTGTACCTCATCAAACGATTCCTTTATTGAAGCAGGGAGAGAAGCATTCACTGTGGCGCCGGGAAATACAAAAGGTTCACACCACTGACATAATGCCAACGAGTGAGCAATGACGAATCATATTCCGGCGGTGAATAATCGATTGATCGATCAGGTTTCGATTGCGCTTGTCGGTCTGACAAACCATGAGCCGGAGCTTTATGCACCAATCTGTCAGCGGGTGATAACAGCGGATACCCAAAGGCCACCAGTGAATGATTTATGGAACGAGGACCGGTGCAGGAGCGGACACTTTTTTGCGTCATCAGCCGTAACAGGCTGAGAGGTTGACCACTGCTCTCTTCAATCGCCCATTGATCTCGTAGAAAGCGCCTGTGGTAGCTCAGTAGACGATCGAGCTCAGCGCAAAAGAGCGCCGAAGATTGAGATTCTGGCGAACAATGTTGGTCGCTGGCTTCAAGGTCTTCTGCAAAACGAATCCCGGACAGGGGCTTATGAGCTCGCTGCCAAAGCGAAGAGGGCGAGTACATAACCTCGGCCACCCGCTGGCTGTAGAGGGCACATAGTGGGTTCGATTGTTCGGCCGCAACAGCCGTAGACGCAGCTACCAGCCAAGCGATCGACAACAGTATCCGTGATTTCATCGATTCATTCCCTTTACCCAAATCAGGCTAACCCGAAGAAGTCTCCAGGTCCTGCAAATACGCGGCAGCCGCGTCCAGCTCATGTTCATTAAATACGCGAATGCCCGATTGATGCAATAAAGCCGCGGTCACTCCCTGGCCCTCGATTCGCGTGCCGGAAAAGCTGCCATCATAGCTTTCCTTATTACCGCAAGAGGGGCTTCGTGACTTTAAAATCGCTATCGATACCCGCTCTTGCTGGCAACGCTCCAGAGCGATGCGGGCGCCATCAAGAAATGGCTGGGTGACATCGTCCCCCGTCGCGGTTACCACTCGCGCTTTCGCATTCAACACTTTTCCGCCCTGCCCTCCGATAATTTCGGCCGGCGGCCGAGGTACCGGCAAGCCCCCCGCCATTTCCGGACACAACGAAATCAGGCGTCCTTGTGCCGACCATCTAGACAACAGATTATCGGGGGCAAACCCGGCCCCGTCGTAGCGCACTCTCTGACCCAACAAGCAGGCGCTGACCAATATTTTTTCCATAGAAGTCTCACCCAAGAGATTAAAGTAAGTGCGTCGTTGACCACCTCAAGGCCCCCGCCAGACAAGTTGAGACGAGCCTTACGGCTGGGATTCAGATTACCACGCTCACTGCTGTGTGTCCCCATCGAGCCAGACACTGCCCGTAGTCACCTGACCGAGCCTTGTTATCATTTACAGGCATAAGAACTTTCAGATCTAGCGCAAACCATCCGAAGGTATGCATTTCAACAGATAATAGTCGTCTAGACTGATAGAAGGCCCAAGCTCTACCGAATGGATAACCTGCCGATGGATGATACCTCTGATTTTTTGTTTGCTGATGAACTCCCGGATACCGTATCCACCGAGAAAGATGCTTTTCTCGAACAGGTACCCTGGAAAGTTCTCGTCGTGGACGATGAGGAAGAGGTGCACAGTGTTACCCGACTCGTATTATCCGATTACCATTTCGGTGGCCGTCCTCTTGAAATCATCAGCGCATATTCCGCTCAGGAAGCCCGCCAGGTGCTTAAACAGCACCCGGATACTGCTGTCGCCCTGGTTGATGTGGTTATGGAAACGGATCATGCTGGCCTTGAACTGGTAAAAAGCATCAGGGAAGAGCTGACCAACACCCGCATACGGGTTGTATTACGCACCGGACAACCTGGGCAAGCTCCGGAAGAAACCGTTATCTCCGACTACGACATCAATGACTATAAGGACAAAACCGAACTTACCGCGACCAAACTACGAACCCTGATGTACTCTACCCTGAGATCCTTTCGGGATATCACGGCTCTCGAAGCCAGTCGTCGTGGGCTTGAACAGGTAATTCTTTCCTCGGCCCATATTTTTGAAATCACCTCTTTGCAACGCTTTGCTTCGGCGGTACTGCTACAGCTGACATCACTCCTCAATCTGAGCGAAAACGCGGCGTATTTCCGTGTCTCCAGTGGTTTCGCCGTCACTCGGGAAAGCAACGGTTACCATGTCTTGGCCGGCACGGGAAACTACGAACCCATGATAGATACACACAGCCAGCCTACGGATTTACCGGATGGTGTGTTTCAGGCACTGGAGCTCGCCACTCAGGAGCGTTGCAATCAATATTTTGATGATCATATGGTGGCATATTTCCAGACTCGCAGCGGTCAAGAACACTTATTGTTTATCTCGAATGCCGGCCGGCTCAATGACCTGGACCGCCAGCTGATTGAAATTTTTTGCGCCAACGTAGCCATCGCATTCGAAAACACCCACCTTAAGGACGAGCTGGAACAGACCCAACAGGAAACCGTATATATGCTGGGTGAAGCGATAGAATCTCGTTCCAGGGAAACAGGCAATCACGTCAAACGGGTTGCGGAAATCTCCCACCTTCTGGCATTAAAGGCGGGACTCAGCACCGAGACGGCGGACACCATTAAGTTAGCCTCACCGCTGCACGACCTCGGTAAAGTGGGTATACCCGATGCCATTTTGAATAAACCGGAACGCCATACTGAGAAAGAGTGGGAAGTGATGCAACGCCACGTTGGTATAGGCTATGAGATGTTACGCACCTCCAATCGTCCGGTACTTCGCACCGCTGCGATTATCGCCCAACAGCATCACGAGCACTGGGACGGCGGCGGTTACCCCAACGGCTTGAAGCAAGAAGAGATACACATTGCCGGCCGTATCACCGCGATCGCCGATGTGTTTGATGCCTTATCCAGTGATCGTTGTTACAAGCCCGCCTGGAAACTCGATGATGTTTTATCGTTGTTTCATGAAGAGAGGGGAAAACAGTTTGATCCCAACCTGGTCGACCTGATGATGGATCATATTGATGATATTCTATTTATTCGAGATCGATACCAGGATAATCAACAACCCACCCTGGTGCCCACACCGCCCACATCCTGATGTAAGATTTTAAACTGACTATCGGCCAGAACGATTTCAACCAGCCACACCTGAAGGCCACAAATGATTCTGAAAAGTCTTTGTCGCTACCAACGGCGCCAAGCCAGAGTATTCGAGGTAAGCTCGGTCGGTCGATATTCCGCTCCAACCCAACCCTTATACGAACTTCGATCGATCTGTTGAAACAGGCCCCCCAGATTTAACTGACCGCTCCCTGGCTCGCCACGCCCGGGATTATCCGCAAACTGAATATGACCGATGTCGGCCGCATAATCGCGCAGGTCATCAACGATCGGCTGGTCCATTTTGGCCATGTGATACAGGTCATACTGCATCTTGATCATAGGATGATCGACCGCCGTTACCAGCTCTGCCATCTGTTTACTCGTATGTACCAGAAAACCCGGCATATCTTCAGTATTGATCGCTTCAAAACAGGTAGTGATGCCCAGCGCCGAAAAATGATCAGCCGCATACTGCAGATTGATCTTCAATTGCTCGAGATAGACGTCACGTTGGCTGTCTCTCAGGCATCGTCCTGGTAATACATTGATCACCGAAGGCCGTAAAACTCTGGCGTATTCCAGCGCCTTATCCACTGCCGAGCGAAACTTTTCGGCCCGTTCGGGTACTGCAGCCAAACCTTCTCCTCCCTGCATCAGATCACCGGCTGGGACATTAAAAAGAACGCATCGGATATTCGCTTTATCCATAAGTTGCCGCCAATGGGCAGAGGGCAATTCATAAGGAAACTGTATCTCAAATGCCTCGAAACCATCCTGTCTGGCCTTACTTAAACGCGCTTCCAAAGGCACTTCGGTATACAGCAGACTGAGATTGGCGCAATAGTGTGGCATGACTAGGCCTCTTCAAGGTACAGGCGTATCAACGTGGCGGGATCTTGCTCCGAATACCCCTGATCCGCATGCTCTTGCATCAGCCGAAAAGCCTCTGCACTCATCGGTACCCGGCTGTTATTGTCATGGGCCACGGTTTGCGCAATGTGTAGATCTTTCAGCAGTGTTCTGACGTGCCAGGCAATCGGCTCAAAGGTTGATGTCGCCATCTGGGGCCCGAGAATTTGCAGGGGTTTGGAATCAGCAAATCCCCCTGCCAATGCCTGGGGGATTTTTTCCGCATCAACACCACCTTTGGTAGCCAGCGCGATCATTTCGGCAATCACCATAGCATTGCAACCGACGATCATTTGATTACAGACTTTGGTCAGTTGCCCGCTGCCAACACCTCCCATATGAGTGACCCGTTCACTCAGGCAATCGACAACGGGCAGCGCTCGTTGAATATCCTTATCGGCTCCGCCAACCATCATCACCAGTGATGCCTCACGAGCACCAACAACGCCACCCGATACGGGACAATCGACCCAGGACATGCCGCAAGCCTGTTGCAAACGCTGCGAAAAATGCTGGGTTTTTTCCGGCTCGATACTGGAAAAGTCCACCAATAGTTGATCAGGGCGACCTCGACTCGAAACCCCTTGCGGGCCAAAAACCACGGTTTCTACCGCCTCGGTATCGCTCAAACACATCAGAATAATATCGGAGCAGTCAACCAGTTCAGATAGGTTGGATTTGGATTGAGCACCAAGCGACAGCAACGGCTCGAGTTTAGCGGGTGTACGGTTCCAGACCGCAACATCGAAACCGTTCCGAAGCAGATGCGGAACCATTTCAGAACCCATTAAACCGGTGCCTATAAAACCCAACCTGTCTACTGTCTTCACTGGTTTGTCCTCATGGGATAACGTTAAAAGACCTATGTTAGCCTATGGCAGGGTTTTCTCCGATGGTTCTATCCGAGACGGGAATCAGAGGAGCCTTAAGTATCAGGATATTAAAGCAGGGTCAGCGTAGTAGTCGCGGTAATACGCCAAAGGTTTCGGACGCTCGACACCATAACCCTGAGCATAATCGACACCGATATCCCGCAAGCAGCGCAAGATATTGTCACTTTCAGCGTATTCGGCAATCACTTTCATTCCCATAAAGTGACCTACCTCCTTGATCGATTTTACCATCGCGTAATCCACCGAACTCTCGGCGATCTCGCGAATAAAAACCCCATCAATTTTTAAATAATCCACAGGCAACTGTTTAAGGTAAGCGAAGGAAGAAAGGCCGGTACCAAAGTCATCCAGCGAGAAGCGGCAACCAAACTTTTTCATCTCCCGAATCAGGTCCGCTGTTTTAGCAATGTTAGCTATGGTTGCCGTTTCCGTTACTTCAAAGCAAACCCGGTCAGGTGCCACACCGGTCTTGGAAAATTGCTCAAGGATAAACTCCATCAAGCGATTATCGTTCAGTGAATTACCCGAGAGATTGATGGCATAGCTTCCCATCAGATCGGCTTGCAGTGGGTTTTGCTCAATCCAGTTAAACATCGTACGGATAACCCAACGGTCGACCGCGGCCATTCGGTTGTGTTTTTCAGCAGCGCAGATAAAGGCTTCCAGCGGAATATCCACGCCTTCCTCATCGCGCACACTCAGAAGTACTTCATAATGGCCCGGTGCATTAGGACTCGCGAGATTCTGAATGCGTTGGCAGCGCAGCTCCAGCAACTCCTCATCCAACACTCTTTGTACCAATGCCAGCATACCCATCTCATCTTGCTGTTCACTGGACTGAGAACTGTACGCCACGACTCGATTGCGGCCGCCTTCTTTGGCTTGCACACAGGCCGTGCTGGCCTGGTTCATCAAATCGGCCGCCGTATTAACCGATGCATCCAACGCCGATACACCGATACTCACCGTCTGCAACAATTTCTTTTTGCCCCAGGTAAACCCCATGGATTCGACGGCGCTTCGCAATGTTTCGGCAACATCCATTGCAACGTTTAACTCTATCGCGTCGAGCACCAGAGCAAACTCATTGCCCCCTACACGACCGGTGATCAGTGATGATGCCACCTCCTTTTTCAGGATTGCAGCCATCTCCTGGAGCAATTGATCCCCGGCTTCGGTGCCACAGTTTTTGTTAACCGCTTTAAACAGATCAACATCGATAAACAGCAGGGTCAAACGGTTTTCATCTTCCCCAAGTGACGAGATATGATTGTGAAGCTGTTTCTCAAACGCCTTACGGCTGAGCAAGCCCGTCAACTGGTCGTGGCTGGTTTGGTACGCCATATCCTTGTAGACATTTTGTACAATATTGAACATTCCGTGATCCAATAGAGAATCATCGTTACGATGTTCAACGGGCAATAAGCCATTACTCATAGCCTGCGCTAGTTCGTCCAGATCGTATTCAACCGCTTTGAGTCCTTGGCGATTAACAAAAACAAAGGCCGAAAAACCATCACCAATCCAGGCCAGTTTTACATCTTGTCCCCGGTCTTCACTGGCGATTTGTCCTAACCAGTCGCCCACCTGTAACCGTTTCGCTCTTTGTCTCCAGCGGGCGTTTTCCTCTTTCAGGTTTCGATCCGGCGAGCCCAAACCCGCAAGGCTACCAGCCTTAATCGCCGGAGCCTCTACCCAATCAGCAGCCCCAATTTCGGCAGGGTCTTGCTGCAAAGTTTGACGCAAACGATCAATCAAATAATCTCGTCGATAGGGCTCAACAGCAGGGATTTCCAGATAACGCTCAACCATATCGAGTAGCGCATCGGTTTCCAGCGTTCTTTCCAGTTCAATACTGTCTCCACGATATTGCCTTACACCCAGCCACTCGAGTAATTGATCAAATAACTGCCATATATCATGCCAGGATTCGCTGCTGCTGCCTTCACGCACGGAGGTCAACACCATGGCATCCCGCAGTCCGGTATCGAGTAATTCAAGCACTATCGGCGGCACCTTCTTACCCCCGATGCGAATGCCTATCTCATTGGCTACCACCTGTTTCGCCTGCTGCAGCTTCTGCTGACCATCACAGGTGCGAACCAACCGTTGAGTATTACGATCAATCGCTTTTAATTGCCGATTTTCAAGCTTTTCCAGATCCTGCTGGACACTCTCGTAAACCGCAGGATCATGATCATATTCCGTCAAAATCCGATCGCAATAGCTTTTAAGCGTCCGCTGCATGCTATCAACCGAACCACTGGGCGCCGCCGCCAACCGAGCCATTTTATTAAGTACCTGCCTCGCTGGATGCTGGGCATTGGAAAAGAAAGTCTGATCCTGAACCAACACTTTCAACAAGGGCACTTGTTGCGCCTTCAACCAGGGTTGTACGGTTTCAGGGATTTCATGGTGATCCATCAGTACTTCAAACAGAGAATCAACGATATCGAGACAGTCTTGCTGAATACCACTGAAATCTCGTTTGGGTGCATTAGTGTCAACGGGGTTCAGTGTTTCTGCCAGCTGTGTTCGCAGGTCTGTTGAGGCATTCGGCTGCTGCTGTAGCTGCACTTGCAGTGCGCTCAGGGCTTCCATCATTTCACCTTGTGACCAGAGAGCCTGCGCCTGGACCGACTGATTGCCATTACCGGCCGGTGTTACCGCCACAAACTCTTCATGGTTAGCGGCCGATCTGTCACCAGCCTCATTCACCGAGCGTCGCCAGGCCAGCAGGTTCTGCACAGCGCTCAAGGAAGCAGATGCACCGAATGACGACAACCCCTGGTTCCCGTTCGGCTCCACCGGCCCTTGGTCATCAACAACCTGTGGCTTGTTTGCTTCCGGATTCGAGACACGGGTACTCTCTGACTTGGAGGCCGTGGGCATTCTGCGCACCTGTTTCTTACGCGTTTCCAGGTCCGGCAGAATCCCGGCATTCTTGAGTTCAGTATTGAACAACACGTACAGCTCACCAAACCAAGGCAAAGCCGCAGTCTCAAAGATTCTATACAGCTGCTGCAATAGTGATGGTGTAGTCCCCAGAATAGCCGTAGAGGCTTGCAAACAGCCATAGATATAATAAGGGCTTAGTGGCGTATGGGAGGTATCCAGATCCTGGCCAGCCAACACATTGAACCGCGCCTGTAACCATTCGATATGCTGACGGTACTGAGATTCCGCATTGGTCACCATCACGTTGATCGTCAACCAGTCTTCGAATTCCTCTTTATCAACCACCGATAGATCGTTTTCGCTATGCTCAGGCTTTACATCGCTGACTTCCACTTCCGCGTTGGAAAAAGCATCCCAGGCATCCAGTATTTGACGTTGAAATTTCTGGCTCAATAGTTCCCGGCGAGACTTTAACTCACCCATAAGGTCAAAATAGAGAGCTTGCTCGGTATTATTGGCAGCCTTACTGGCGTCGGCGAGTAAGCGCTCGGACGCCAACTCAAAGAAGCTTTCCAGCAGCATATCCAGGCTCAGGTTCAGTTGGGGACGAAGGCGCTGGACCAGCTTGGTGCGAATCGCAAGTGAAGGTTGTACTGGGCGTGACGCAGGGTCCGGTGGTTGCTGTTGACCCTTGACGCCAGCTATTTGCTGCAGGCTTGTGATGCCGGCAGCACTCTGGGGGGGAAGTTCAACCCCCAGGGAATCGGCCTCGATACGTGTAACCTGAGTGCGAAAACGTAAGGGAGGCTGGTTGTCTTGCTCTTCGGGAAAGATCAGCAAATCCGCTGTAGACCCATTCACAACTGGATTAAAGGGATCAGCCACCAAAGCATCCAAACCCGCTATCTGAGTCAGATAAAAACCGCCGGGACAAAAATCGGCCACTCGACAGTTAAGCGCGGCATGCCCCATAAGCATCAACTGCGCCCGGCAGTTAAACGCTACCCGTACCGATGTTCTGCGTTCATCGCTCATCCCGACTTTTTAATCTCGCATCAGAAAACGCATGTTGTCCAATAAAACCTAACCCGGAGGTTTGTTCCCATGATAGCTCTATTTATACGTTAGTAGGTTATTCAACCTTAGTTGATATTCCCTTCGATACTATTATCCAGTGTGTGAATACCCTATAACCTACTGTCGTAAACCTGCGTGTAGTACAAAGTAACGGTGAGCAAAAAGAAAGTAATAACGACAGCTTTAGTGACCCATGTTAACGAGTTAACTTTCACAGGCTGATTAATGCGACAGAGTTGTCAAAAGGTTTAGGGATATCATCGCATGACTCCCTGCATATCATCACTTTTAGCCCCGTTACACTGGATAACGATTCAGTGTTTGGAGATATCAGACAAGCCACCGTAATTGGTCACTTGTGTAAATCCCATTGAGTGGAGGGTCTCCTTAGCGATCCCCGCCCTACGTCCACTCTGGCAATAGAGGGCAATAGGCTGGTCACGGTTTTCGGTAATACTCAATATTTGTGCAGCGATACGCTCATAAGAAATATTAAGTGCCCCGGGGTAGTGCCCGCCTGAGAACTCCGCCTCACTTCTAACATCGATCACCAGATCACCGGGTTCAGGCTGTGCAGCCAAGCTAGACATACTGACCAACAGTAGAGCCAAGCCTACTGTGTTTGTTAGCCTTTCAACGATTTTTCTCATTCGACTCTCCCAGACAAAAACAGACTTAACGGTTAACTGCCCTGTTTCGCTTTGCATATCCGCAACATTAGACCTTGAAGCGCACGACTGACATGAATAACCACTGCAATAGACCGATTCAGTTTAAGTAATTGTGCGGATAGTCTCCACCATGAACAATCTGGACAATGGCGATCCGCTCAATACAGGCACCTTACTCATGGCGCATCCTCAAGCATTCAAAATTGATGGCATACTTCGTATCGCTCAATTCCACGGTCTCATCCTGTTTGTACTGCTCATAGCTGCTGCCGCATGGATGCATCCAACCGCAGAGATAGGATCAACGCTTTTTAGCGCCCAGCACTGGGGGCTGGTTTTCTACCCACTGCTGTCTTTTGTAACGCTGATCAGCTGGTTCCGGTATCTATTACGGCCATATCGCATAGCTTCTACTAACGTCTAAATTCGAGAGTAAAGCGTCGTCATTATAGGCTGGATACTGGCATCGACAGGGAACAGGTTTTATACTTTGCGCCCGATTCCCTCTTAATGCACCAGTAAAAAGGCGACGATATGAGTTTTGACCAGGTCCCCTGCGGAAAAGATGCCCCTAATGACATCTATGTAGCTATCGAAATCCCTGCCAATAGCAGCGCTCCGATCAAATATGAGATCGACAAAGACAGTAACGAAGTATTCGTCGATCGTTTTATGGCTACCCCCATGTTTTACCCGGCTAACTACGGCTATATTCCAAATACCCTGGCTGATGATGGTGACGCGCTTGATGTTCTGGTCGTAACCCCGTATCCCGTTGCCGTTGGCTCGGTAATTCGCTGCCGACCAGTTGGCGTGCTTAATATGAGTGACGAGAGCGGCGAGGATGCCAAGCTGATCGCGGTTCCCCATGACAAGCTGACCACCCAGTACAAGGACATCCAGGAATATACAGATCTGCCCGAACTGCTGATCAAACAGATCGAGCACTTCTTCGAAAACTACAAAGATCTCGAAGAGGGTAAATGGGTCAAGATCGATAGCTGGGACAATGCGGCAGCGGCCAAGCAAGCCATTCTTGATTCCATCGAAGCCTACAACAAGTAGTCGCCCGGACCAACGAATGGACTACTCTGGGTAGTCCATTCAACGCTCCAAATCGGCATTTTCCGAACAGACATGATCCGCAAAACCTGCCCCCGCCTCTTCGTACATATTGAACACAGAAGCCACACCTTCAGCTTTTAGCTCTTCTGCCTCATCGGTAAAACGTACAACCGCGGCAACTTTCCCCTGGTAATTACTTTCTCGCAACTGCCTTGCCGTAAAGAGATTGTTATGATGATTAGGCATCGCCAACATGATTAATCGAAGCCTGTCGCCGGTACGTATCTTTTCCCAAAAATCGCTGTCGCTAGCGTCCCCTAGCTTGACTCGTCTGCCAGACTGCTCATGCTTCTCAACCTTAAAGGAATTATGCTCAATGCCGACAACCACATCGCCAAATCGGGAGCGTAGCTCGTCGTAACAACCGGAGCCTACCCTACCCATACCAAATACCAGTATTTCGGGGTTGCCCAACTCCAGCGGCTGGTCTTCCGGGTGCAGAGTACGGCGCTGAAAGCGCTGCAAGAAATCACCACAGTATCGGTACATAGAAATAATATGAATATTAAGCGGTGAAGAAACCAGAAAGCTTATGGCTAATGCTAGCGCTATCACAACCAGCCAGTCGCCACTGAGCAACCCGCTCTTCCAACCTATAGCGGCCACAATCAATCCGAATTCACTGTAATTTGCCAAGGTCAAAGAGCTCAGTAAACTGGTTCGAGCCCTGAAGCCAAACAGGGAAATAATAAAGAAGTACAGCGCCACTTTGAACGGCAAAGCCAACACAATAAGAACGGCAACCAATGCCATATCGAGCGTCGGCAAACCCGTAAGACCAATATTCAGGAAAAAGGCCACCAAAAATAGCTCTTTGAGATTAAAAAGTGCCTTAGCCATTTCCTCTGCCTTAGTATGCGAGGCAATCAACATACCGGCAATTAAAGCGCCCAGATCAGGCTTGAGACCGACCAGATAGAATAGCTCCGCGCCCAGAATCAAAGCAAAAAACAGACCGCATAATACCAGAACTTCCCCATGACCAACCCGGTCGAGAATACGGAACAAGAATGGCCGCAAAAGCGGTAGCCCAAGCAGGGCAAAGGCCCACAGAGACGGCCAACCATCTTTATAGATGGTCATAAAAACAACCGCAAAGAGATCCTGCATGATGAGGATACCAATGGCAATCTGGCCATACAGTCCCCTCATCTCACCTTTATCTTCCAGCACCTTTACGGCAAACACCGTACTGGAAAAGCTTAAAGCGAAAGCAACCAGTAAAAGCGCTCCACCACCAAGGCCATTCAACAGGTCAATATTGCTGTAGGTAAGAAGCTTCAGTAAACCAAAAAACAGAATACTTGTTAGCCCCATATGAGCCGTGGCACCCAGCCAGATTTGTGGCTTGAGAAGCTGACGAATATTCAGTTTGAGACCTATGGTGAACAGCAAGAGTGTAACGCCCAGGTCTGCAAACAGAGTGAGCTGATCACTGGTTTGTTGTCCGGCAAAGTTCAGACCAAACCCGGCCACCAGAAAGCCCACCAGAGGTGGCAAACCAACCTGTTTGGCTAACAAGCCAAATCCGAAAGCAAAAAGAATTAATAAGGGATCTACCATATCTGCTCCTTGGACAGATCTATCAAAACAGTATAACCAGTATGGAAGACATACTCCCCTGTCTTTCACGCATAAAAAAACCCCGACCTGAATCCAGATCGGGGTTTTACAATAAAAGCCTGACGATGACCTACTCTCACATGAGGAAACCCCACACTACC
>NZ_JAKSDZ010000028.1 GCF_023509475.1 Aestuariirhabdus haliotis
AATTAGTTACTCATTTAGATCCCGGATACATTACCGCAAACTAATTTGTCGTTATACTTGCAAAAGGAGGGCGAGTCATACATTACATTTGACACAACCCAGAATCTAACCCTTCATAACATGTAAGATTTAAAGCCTGACCCCGCAAGAACAACGGGGTCAGGCCTTACGTTTGACATCAGCAAGAACAACGGGGTCAGGCCTTACGTTTGACATCAGCAATAATACAAAGCCTTTTAGAGACTAGCTTTCCTACCAAACGAACCTTAGCCACTAGCTTACTGGCATAGGACTAAGCCTATACATTTCATAGAAATACAAAAACAGTAAAATCTACCCCCGAGAAGTATAATAGAGCGCCCATGCGAAAAGCCTTCAGGGTCAGATCTAATGAGATGACCCCATAGATTTGGATTTGCGCAACCACGCTTAGGCCCAAAATTACGATCCCAAATGTACGGAAACCAGGAGACACACTTGGAACTCACAAAAAATGACACAATAGATTTCGACCCGATATCTGTAGAGTCCATACATCAAGCCAACGGATATTTGATTGTAAAAATGCCTTCGCAGCCTTGCTATACCCAAAAGATTGCAGCAAAAAATGGAGAAGATCGCATACCACAATATGAGGTGGAATTCTTAGTATACAACAGTAAATTCGTTCAAAACTCTATCAAACTACCGTTCAGCACAGCCGAGTGGGAAATCAAACATCCTTCTGGATCTCGCATGTGTTTTTTACCTGCTAATTACTCCGCTGAAGGACCGGTCACACTTATTTTTGAGAAAGGGAATAAAGCCACCGAAATCGTTGGTCAAGGTTTGAACTAAAGATTGTGAAACGAATAATGGATTCGACAGCCTATGCAGTCACCTAAAAAACAACGGGATCTCACCTAATAAGACGTCTCCCCTCCCTCAAACTACCCCTATCTATCCACTACTCAACAAACCAAAGCGGTTGATCACCCCAAAGTACTCCCCTGGCAGCGGCAACTACCTATATGTGAAATAGCACTAGGGCTACTACTTATTTAACAAACCCAGTTATATGCTAATGTGTCACTGACGATACACTGATAATTCAGCGGCAAACCACTACCCGAGCACAAGATATGATGAACCGACCGACTCTAGGACTCCCTGTTGCACTGGCCCTGATGGGCGCGCTTTTGCTCACGGGTTGCGGCACCGAACCCGAACCCCTGGCGGAAACGATTCCCCGGGTTAAGTATTTTGAAGTGGGCGAACAGGCTACCGGGCAGTCCCGGCGCATCTCCGGCAAACTGGTGGCTGCCGATACTTCCTTGCTGAGCTTTAGTGTCGCCGGCACGGTCGAGCAAGTTCTGGTCAATCGTGGGGACCGGGTAGAGAAAGGCCAGGTGCTGGCCGTGCTCGATATCGAGCCCTTGCGACTGGCGGTGGAACAGTCTCGGGCCCAGCTCAATATAGCCAGCGCTCGAGCCACCGAAACCAAACAGTCCTACGATCGGGCCATCAATCTGTTTAACAAGCAGGCACTATCGCAAGCCGATGTGGACAAGGCAACCGCCAACCACGCTACCGCTCTGGGCAACCTTAAGTCGGCACAAAGCGATCTCGATCGTAAGGAGCGGGACTATGCTCAGGCCGAGCTGGTCGCCCCCTTTGATGGCACCATTGCCGAGCGCAATATCGATCCGTTTCAGGAAACCGATGTCGGGGAAAATGCCTTTGTACTGCAATCTTCCGGGTCGCTCGAAGTCAATGTACGAATTCCCGAGACATTGATTCGTGACATCGAATATGGCCAGGTGGTTCAGGTGACCTTCCCAACCCTTGAAGGGACCCGATTAAACGGTATCGTGAACGAAATTGGTTCCCGCGTCGAAACCGGTAACTCCTTTCCGGTTAACATCCAGCTGCCGGTTCCCGATGCGGAATTACTGCCGGGCATGACCGCCAGCGTCACCTTTAATTTTGATAAATACCTCGATGGTCGGACTGCTTATCTTATCCCCCTTTCCGCCATCGCGATCGAGTTTGGCTCCGTTCGAAAAGCGACCGAGGAGCGTTCACAAACCAAAGAAAATATCGCCCCGGTGTATGTCGTTGCTGAAGACGGCACGCTCAAGGTTCGGAATCTGTTGATCGGTGATCTGCGGGGCAATTATCTGGAGGTGTACGAAGGCCTCGAAGCCGGAGACAAAGTGGTTAGCGCCGGGGTTACCTTTTTGCGCGAAGGGATGACGGTTGAACTCTGGACACCGGAGCAGGGTTTAACGGATGGATAAGCTGACACGTTTTGTCATTGATCACGCCCGTTTTTCCGGCTTGATGGTGGTGGCCCTGTTTTTGGGTGGGCTGGTTACTTTTGCATCACAACCCCGCCAGGAAGATCCGGAAATCACCACACGCAGTGCCCAGGTGGTGACCTCGTTCCCGGGGTTGTCTCCGGAGCGCATAGAGCAACTGATTACCCGCCCCATCGAAGATAAAATCAAAGAGATTCCGGAGATCAAAGAGATCAAGTCGGTCTCCATGGCCGGGATGTCCATTATCACTCCGGAGGTTCATGATCGTTACTACGATATGAATCCGATCTGGGCTGACTTGCGCAATAAAATGGATGACTTGCGTGACAGCTTGCCCGAAGGCACCCAGGGTCCGAAGGTAAACGACGACTATGGTCGTGTCGCCGTTGTAACGCTGGCGTTGACCGGTGCCGATTATTCCATGGCCGAACTTTATGAGGTTGCCAAGGACACCAAGGACAACCTGGGTAATCTGCCGCTGGTAGCCAGTGTTGATCTCTACGGGGTTCAGGAAGAGCGTATCTGGCTGGAATTTGATAGCAACTTTATGTCGCAGTTTAATCTGACGCCCGCCACTATCGTAAATGCACTGCGCGCCCAAAACATCGTACTGCCCGGCGGCACCATCAACGCCGCCGGACAAAATGTGGTCATTGAACCCTCCGGCGACCTGCGCTCGGTGGAGGAGATCCAGGATTTAGCTATCGAAACCGATGACGGTGAACTGGTCTATCTGCGCGACCTCGCAACCGTTCGCCGGGATTACATCGACCCACCCAAGGCACCGGCATTTTTTAATAACCAGCAAGCCATTGTACTCGGCATATCGATGGTCAGTTCTTCCAATGTGGTCGAGTTGGGTAAGCAAATTAACGAGCGCCTTGCTCTTCTTACGCCCAAACTGCCCCTGGGAATGCACCTGGATATTGCGATTTTTCAACCGGATCTGGTGCAGGCATCGGTCAGTAACGCCACCAACAATCTGATGCAAACCATGGTGGCCGTGCTGGTGGTGGTCATGCTTTTTTTGGGCTGGCGCACCGGTTTGATTGTCGGCGCCATGGTACCGCTCAGCATTATGGCGACTTTGATCGGTATGGCCGTATGGGGCATTGAACTGCACCGAATTTCAATCGCTGCCATTATCGTGGCCCTCGGTCTGCTGGTCGATAATGGCGTTGTCATTGCAGAGGATATTCGTCAGCGTATGGACCGGGGTATGGCCCGGCTTGATGCCGTCACCGCTACTCCTAAAGCGTTGGCCATACCCTTGCTGACCAGCTCGCTAACCACCATCCTGGCCTTTATGCCGCTGATCTTGATTGACGATTCCACAGGTGAATTTTTACGTTCACTGGGACAGGTGTTGGCACTCGCCCTGCTCGCGTCATGGACGTTATCCATCACCCTGACCCCGGCGTTTTGTTACTGGTTTTTGCCCGACCCAACAGCCACGGCGGTCAATGGTGATGGTCAGAACCCAACTACCGATAACTACCACTCCCTGGCCTACCGATTTTATCGTCGACTATTGAACTGGCTGTTGAAATGGCGAGTCACCTTTATTGTGATTATGGTTGCCTTGTTGTTTGCGGCTGGCGAAGTGTTCCAGTTTGTTAAGCAGCGCTCTCTGGGGCCTTCGGAGCGGAACCAGTTTACGATCTATCTTGATTTACCGGCCGAAGCTCATATCAGTGAAACGTTGATGGCCAGCGAAAAACTATCGACGTACTTAACCGACAAGGACGCCAACCCTGAAGTAACCGACATTCTTTCCTATGTGGGTTCGGGCGGACCACGCTTCTTCCTGGCGCTGAGCCCCAACGATGCGCAACCGAATAAGGCGTTTTTTGTCGTCAACACCCAAACCAGCGATCAAATCGACAGGGTGATGGAGCGGGTTGAAGTTTTCCTGAAGCGGGATTTACCCCAGGCCAACGGGCGAACCGATATTTTGTTCCTGGGCAGCGCCGCGCTTGGCACCGTCGAGATAAGGGCAATGGGTCCCGACGGCGATGTGTTACGCCGAATCGGAGAAGAGCTGAAAGCATCGTTTTACAGCGTACCGGGTAGCGTCGCCATTCGTAGCGACTGGGAGAACCCGGTCCTTAAACTTCGAGTGGATATCGACCAGGAACGGGCCCGGCGAGCCGGAGTGACCAGCGAAGCCATTGCCCAGTCATTATATGCTTCCTTCGATGGTCAGCAGGTCACCAGTTATCGGGAAAATGACAAGGTGATTCCGGTGACGCTCAGGGCTCAGTCCGAAGATCGTGGCAACCTGGACCGCCTGCGCACCGTCGAAGTGTTATCGACTTCGGGGGTTCCTGTACCGCTGTTGCAAATTGCTAATTTTGAAGGGATCGTCGAATCCAGCAGAATTCGACGCTATAACCAGCAACGGGCGCTGACCATTGCCGGCAAGCACCCTCAGCTAACCGCTCAGGAACTTTACGCAGGCATGCAGGAAAGACTGGATGAAATTGAGCTGCCTCGCGGGTACACATTGGAACTGGAAGGGGAACTCAAATCCTCTCAGGAATCCAATGAGAATCTGTTCGGCCTCGCACCGCACGCTCTGTTCCTGATCTTAATGTTGCTGGTATTGCAATTCAATTCGTTCCGTCGACCGGCCATTATCCTGCTCACTATTCCGCTGGTGATTATTGGCGCTAACTTTGGCCTGGCCCTGTTCGGTGCCTACTTCGATTTCACCTCCATGTTGGGGCTGTTCAGTCTGGCGGGAATTATTATCAATAACGGCATTGTAATGATCGATCGTATCGATCAGGCACGCAACGAAGGCCTGTCCGTGGATGCGGCGGTCATGCAAGCGGCCCTGTCCCGAGCCAGGCCGATCATCATGACCACCATCACCACCATTGTCGGCTTATTACCGCTGGCCTTGTTCGGCGGTGAGTTCTGGCACGGCATGGCCATTGTCATTATGTGCGGACTGGGAGTGGGTACCCTGCTGACGTTGGGTTTTGTTCCCGTCTTATACAGCCTGTTTTTTCGTTCCCGGCGCGAAGCACCGGTCAGCGCCAAATAACACACAACCTGGAAGGTTAGACAAAATGGATAGAGAACTAGCAGTGTGACCCGGCATCTGAGTGGTCACACTGCTGGTTAAAACAACGCCAAAGATTTCGTCCATATTTCAAGGCACACTCTTGCCGGCACACTCTAACGCAATCAAATACGCAGCCTTCTCTCGCTGCTCACGTAAGTCCATTAGATTAGGTGAGCACCACCTATTTCATTCGAATTATCTAAGGAAATCCCGCAGTTTTTTAGGCAAAGCTGGCGATACTGTTCACTGCCCTACAGCTCTATTGTGTCAATATGGATATTACGACCCTTCGCTAGAAATAAGGGAGATTGACATGACTAATAAAACATTGACCAGCAAAACCTGTCCATTACAGCCGCTCAAAGTTGCTTGTGGCTCAGCCCTGTTGGGAGCTTTGTTTTCGTCGTCTAATCTTTTAGCGGCCGATGTAGAAACCGGCGTTAAAGCCTATGATAGTGGCGACTACGAAACCGCACTGCAACATATCCCCGAGCTGGCCAAACAAGGTAATGCCACAGCGCAGCTGTATTTGGGATATATGTACGAATACGGCCACGGTATGTCACAAAACATCCGTACGGCGGCCAAATGGTAT
The DNA here is from genome assembly GCF_023509475.1 of Aestuariirhabdus haliotis. Lineage (NCBI taxonomy): Bacteria > Pseudomonadati > Pseudomonadota > Gammaproteobacteria > Oceanospirillales > Aestuariirhabdaceae > Aestuariirhabdus > Aestuariirhabdus haliotis. The sequence goes on from NZ_JAKSDZ010000028.1 coordinate 5,969, forward strand.
TTGTCCGCCGCGCAACAGGGACACCCCAGCGGTCAAAGCTACCTGGGGGATATGTACCTGACAGGAATGGGTGTAAAAAAGAACATTATGGCCGCGATCTGCTGGTACACCCTGGCCGCCGAACAGGGCGACTCGATGGCCCAACACAGCCTGGGCGAGATCTACCTGATGGGGCATGGCGTTAAGGTGGATGAGGTCAGCGCCTATATGTGGTTCAGCATCGCGGAAAACAATGGCGAAGACAGGGGTGACCTGGAAGAACTGTCCTCAGTCATCGACAGCCGTGAGATTCAGTTGGCCCAGCGAAAAGCGCAACGCTGGCTGGCTAAATATGAGTAACTGGATCGGCACCCGATAACTGTAGTATCACCTCCTATCAGGAGCGCTAACCCCACCCTTCACAAACCAATGCCCTATCGGGCCAAGGCTGTAAACTTCGGAAAATACGACTATTTCCAAAGCAGCCATGCCTCTATAATCCGGCCCGCATAAGCTCAAGCCGCGCCACTCTGCACGAGGGCGCCATAGATAAAAGGAATTGGCATGCTTGCTGTTTTCCAATACCCAAAGGACGCCCCCGTGAAAACCTTTCTCGCTGTATTTTTCAGCCTGCTATTCTCCTCCAGCATTCTCGCCGCCGATTTAGCAACCGGCGTCAATGCCTATGATAATGGCGATTATGATACCGCCGCACAGCATATTCCCGAGCTGGCCAAGCAAGGGGATGCCACCGCCCAACTCTATCTGGGCAACATGTACGAATATGGTCAGGGGGTAGCAGAAAATATTGAAACCGCTGCCCAGTGGTACACCGCTTCTGCTGAGCAAGGAAACCCCAGTGGCCAGAGCTATCTTGGTGATATGTATCTGAGTGGCACCGGTGTTCCTCAGGATACCCAGGTCGCCATCAAATGGTATACCCTGGCCGCCGAGCAAGGGGATTCCATGGCCCAGTTAAATCTGGGTAGCATTTATCAAAACGGTGACGGGGTCGAACCCGATGCCGCAAAGGCCTACCTGTGGTACAGCATCGCAGAAGCCAATGGAGAAGACTCCGGCGAACTGGAAGACCTTGCCAGCAGCCTGAGCGCCGAACAGCTAACAGCGGCAAAACAGCAAGCCACTGACTGGCTGGCCAAACATCCGCACTAAACCAGGCTATCGACTTGATGCTCCCTGGCCATAAATTGGCCAGGGCTTGGGGCGAAGGCGCGCAGCGACTCTGACTGAATCCGTGTTGCCCTCTCTTTATGCCGCCACGTCGGCGTTTTTGGCTCTTAGCAAACGCCCCAGGGCTTCGCGTCCGAAGGCGTCACTGAAGTCATTTTTTTCCCAGGCTACCTTGCCACCAATCAGCACCAGATCAACCACTTCATCGGAACGGTTCACTAATTGATGGTGACTAAACTCTTCCCGATAAACCCGCTCCACACTGGCTTCACCATCGTAGCGGGCCAGTGTGTCGGGATTAATCAGTATCAGATCAGCCACATCGCCTTCGTAGAGGGTACCGCCGTCAACACCGAAGACATCCGCGGCGTCTTTGGTCAATCGCTTGACCATATAGCTGACATCTTTATCGCCCCCCTCGGCCGCCAGCTTCAAGCTGCGCAGGTTAACATCGTAAAACGCCATATTGGTCAGATGTGCACCGCAGTCGTTAAAGCCCGGTAACAACAGCGGGTCCATCAACAACTCACGCACGGTCTGAATATCCCGATTGGCCGTAATAGTGCACCAGCTGATATCGGTATCGAAGGTACGCAGTATCTGCAGCATAAAATCGGCTTCATCGGATACCCAGAAGAAGTCGCGTTCTACCAGAGCTTTTTCATCGGCTTGCATATCGGCAACAGCGTTCCCGGCTTTGATGGCCAGAACCCGATCGAACAATGTCTGGAAATCCATACCCTGCCAATTGCTTTGCGGGCAGAGATCGACGGTCATATCCGCCAGTGTGCGGTTAAAGGCATAATCTTCCAAATTCAGTTTGCGCTTCAGCCGATCGAGGTTCCAACCGGTTTTGCCCGTCATCCACATCTTGCGGAAGGTTTTAATGTACTCGGCATCGTTAAGAATCTTCAGCCGGGTAGCACGATCTTCCAGCTCGGTTTCATTGAGCCTTCGCAGTTCTGGAATCTCTTCTGCCAGAGGTGTTATGGCACCGTCGGACCAGGTTTTAAAGGGTGCGCCCAGTGCTTGCATATGGAAGCTTCCCTGTACCCATTTGGAATTCAATACTCGCGACAGGGTTTTCGCCAGGCGGGCAATTTTCCAGTTATTGGCCAGATCCAGTGCGGCAACGACCGTAGTTTTTAAAGGTTTGCCATGCAGACGGCCGCTGGTCAGGAGAAAGGTTTTCAGGGTGCCAATCACACTGTCTTTCGGCGGTGTCGCCTGCCAAAGTGAATTTTGCTCACGAACAACCTGTGTCAACTGCTTAAGCTCGCCATACTTGGCAAACTGGGTGGGAATGGTTTTGTCGCAATGGGGCTGCCCGGCCAGATAATGAAACGGCAAAGCGTCCGTCGAAAAGCCAGCATAGCCTTGCTTTAAGGCATCACGCAGCGTGCTTTTCATGGCTTCGACCTCCTGCGTACTGGGGTCCCGACTGATACTGTTTTCAAACCCCATGGCTTCGATTCGCAGCATCGAATGGGGCATCAACGTCACCACATTGGGCCCAAGACTCAGCTGTTCCAAGTGCTCCAGATAACCCTGGGGAGTGCTCCAGTCGACTTTGTCGGCACAGCTTCTGAGTACCGATTTGGGAATATTTTCAACCCGGGCATAGCAATCCACAATGGGGTCATTGGCACCATCACGCTGGGCACCGAAGGCCAGACCCAGGCTGCAGTTGGCGATTACCACCGTGGTGGTACCGTGACGGGTGGATTCCGGCAACCCCGGAGCCACTTCCAACTCCAGATCATAGTGGGTATGAATGTCGAACAAACCAGGCATTAACCACTGCCCGGTGGCGTCTATGACTCGGCCCGCACTCTGCTCACTTAGATTGGGCCCACGGCTTACAATTTTACCGCCAGCTATCGCTACGTCTTCGATGACAGGGGTTTCACCGTTATTAAAGACCTTGGCATTTTTTATCAGGATATCGATGTCAGGTTGTTGATCGCTCATGGGTAACTCTCGCCCTATTATTGTTGTGGTGATTGCTTGATTATATGATTTATCAATAATTTCCGGTTGCTTACACACCTTTGTTTATGATTTTTTATGATAGTTTTTCACATTTTTCAAAGTAGCTTGCCAACATGGCAGCACCCAGATCGAGCACTTCGGTTTTGGGTACGGAAGATTCACTGAACACGTGGCGGTGCACCAGGCCTTCGGCCATAGCAAACAGGTTAAAGGCCACGGTTTCGGGTGATTCGACATTAAAACTTTGCACAAACAACCGAACCCGCTGTTCCAGTACCGCCTCACCCTGATCGAGAATCCGGGCCAGGGAAGCATCGATATTACGCCGGTGCTCCAGCACCTGATGCAGCTCTGGTGTTTGTTGGTGAAAATCGTAAATCAGTGACAGTACACGGCGAAACACGGCCTTTATGTCATCACCAACGTCTAGCGCATTATCAGGAATCAATTCAATCCCGGTCGGCGCCACATCCGCCTGTAGCTGCTCCATTCTCTGCTGGGCAACCACACGCAGGATATCGTCTTTGTTGTCAAAATATTGATAGAAGGTTCCCGTCGCCACCCCGGCACGGGCTGCCACCGTTTTAGCAGTGGTCGCTTCATAGCCCCATTCGCTAAAATTGAGGATCGCGGCCTCTATCAGGGCTGTGCGCTTCATGCGGGCACGGGTCTGGGTCGGCAGACTCTTCATAAGGCTCCATCAGGATAAATGGCGGATTCAAACGACCGCAACGGACCGCCTGCACCGTTCAACATTGACCAAGTTTTGCACCAAATTGAACTTGACGTCAAGTTCATGGATGGGTCAATATTTATCCCCTAACCTGACCCTAAAATAATAAGGAACGTACTATGGATACGTTAACCAGGCCGCAGAGCACTCCTGATGCGAACCCAGCCTCCAGCCCTGAGCAGTGGCGCGAACAGGGAGCAATCCTGCGTCTTAACGACCATAACCTCTTTGTTATGGACCAGGGCGATCGCGGCCTGCCGACCCTGTTGCTGATTCACGGTTTCCCCACCTCCAGCTGGGATTGGCAACCTGTCTGGAATACCCTCAGCAAGCGCTACCGCCTGGTCAGCATGGATATGCTGGGCTTCGGATTTTCTGATAAGCCCGATCCACACCATTACAGCATTCACGAACAGGCGGATCTGTTTGAAGCACTGATCCAGACCAAGCAGCTTGGGGACTTTCATGTGCTGGCCCACGACTACGGTGATACCGTGGCGCAAGAGCTGCTGGCACGGCAGCTGGAAGGCCAGGGTGCCGGTCAATGGCTCTCTTGCTGCTTTCTCAATGGCGGACTCTTCCCGGAAACCCATCGAGCCCTGCTCACCCAAAAACTGCTATTAAGCCCACTGGGAAAATGGGTCAACAAGCTGGCGGGCTATCATAAATTTCGCCAGAGTTTCAGCTCGGTATTCGGTGCCAACAGCAAGCCCAGTGAACAGGAGTTGCAAGCGTTCTGGCGCATCATCAACACTCACAACGGCAAACATATTTTCCATAATTTGATCACCTATATGCGCGATCGCATCGAGCATCGAGAACGCTGGGTAACCGCTTTACAGCGATCGGACATTCCCCTGGCCTTGATCAACGGCGCCTCCGATCCCGTGTCCGGCCAACATATGGTGGCTCGCTATCAGGAGCTCAATTGCCGGCTCGATTATCTGGGACAGTTGCCCGATATCGGCCATTACCCACAGGTTGAAGATCCGGCCGCCGTGCTGGAGCATTATTTGTGCTTCCTGAATCAGGTCGCTAAAGAATCCTGAACGATCAGTACAGACTTCAAAAGCTGTACTGATAACCGGTCGACAACCAGATACTGGGCGCTTGGCCCTCGGTGGTGCCATTGAGATTAATGGAAAACAGGGCGTTTTCTATCACATCGTATTCGATGCCCAGCCCCAGTTTGAGCCAACTCTGTTTGCTGTCGGGACCTTCCAGCTCGAAACGGGTTACGCCGCTGGCTTCACCGGACAGTCGATAGCCATCATCATTATTGCTGTGTACTCCTTCCAATTGACTGGTAACACGCAGCCGATCATCGATACGGGTCAACCCCTGCAGGCCCAGTCGCAGATCTGCCGAATAACCGGTAGCCTTGTTAAAGCGAGCCGGGAAACCGCCACCGGTTTCCGTGTAACTGTCCACCGAGGTTTCGAAGTAACTGACAGAGGCATAGGGATTAATACGAGTCGAGGACAACTGCAAGGCGTTATCCCATTCAAAATGCGAACGCACCCCTGTGCTATTGGTATCCGGCGAGCCTTTGGAGCTAACCGCCGTACCGGCATTAAGATAGCCTCGCTTAATATCCGCTTCGCCATGGCTGTAAAATACAGTCAGGGCACCCCATAACTGCGAATCGCCAAGCTTATGCATCGGTGCCAATAACTCGCCAACGACATAAATAGCATCGGCATCCAGATCACCGTTTTGATACAGATCGTATTCGGATGCCCAGCTTTTGCCTAATGAAATATTCAACTGCACCTGGCCAAAATTGTAACACCCGGTGGCTTCCGCCATACCCAGACGGCCATCGCGATCCTCATGATCGTCGTACCCCCAGTCGCCTCCGATCCGGAAACAACGCTCGCCAGGCGCCACTCGACGCGACAACGGATTGGAGTGCAGTCCGTGCATTAGCATCTCACTTTTCATCGCTAAGGAACCGAGCACCACGGTATTACCTTGCAGACTGGCCGCGTATTCATCAAGCGCTATGGCGCCATCAACCCGCACCAACAGAGGCCGGTTGTCACTGGCAAGCCCGACAACCACCAGGCCGTCGGCACTGACACCGCTTACCCTCGACATTTCAAAACCCGGCGCCACCTCAACCTCATTATCGTCCAGCCATTGATTAATGGTTTGCAGGCCGTCGGTCTCAGTCCAGCGAAAGGCGCTGGAGCTCGATCCGCCACCGGCCCAGGAATCACCAACCACCACCGAGCCATCCGCATTTACTGCAGTTGCCTTACTTTGTGTTTTGCCGGGCAGCAGCCCTAAAGCTTGCATACCTGCGGCCTGAGTCCAGCGAAAGGCCTCGTCGTATCCGGAAAAACGGTTGCTACCGACCACCACAGCACCATCCGCGCTAATCGCAAGCGCATCACTGTAGTTGCTCGTTACATCTAACTGTTGCATGCCACCGCTTTGGGTCCAACGAAAGGCTTCGGGCCTTCCCCCCGCATCATCGGAGAAGCCGACAATGACAGTGCCATCGGCGCTTATACCACGGGCAATACTGGTTCCGGTCGAGCCGGCTAACGTGCCCAGGCTGACCATACCGCCGGCTTGAGTCCAGCGAAACGCTCGATATTGCCCGTCGACACTGTCATAGCTTTGGCCAACCGCCACGCTCCCATTGGCGTTGATTCCGTAGGCTTCGGTCTCTCCACCCAGGCTACCCAACGCCTGCATGCCGGAACCCTGAGTCCAGAGATAGGCTTCCCGTTGCCCGCCAGCATTGAGCGAGGTGCCCAAGATGACGGTACCATCAGCATTAAGAGCACCGACAATTGGAAAACTGTGGCCTGCCAAGACGCCAATGTCTTGTACTGCGCCTTCTTCGGTCCAACGGTAGGCCAGAGCAGTTCCGGATACCACAGCACCCGCTACCACCCGACCATCAGCACTTATTGCGGGTAGCATCGGCAAAAAGGATGCGCCCGCCGGAAGAGAATCTTTGATCTCGACAATCTGACCATCGGCATAAACCGAAGCTATCCCACCGACGGCCCACCACAGGACAGCCGCACATATCACTTTGCTTTTACTGCTCATAACACCCTTTCTATTATTGCCATACGCATACTTCTGGTAATGCGCATTACTACTTGCAACCGGCATCGGTAAAAGCCAACGCTAATCAGGAGGGGGTTTTTACATTAATTCAAAGCGAATAAAAAGAGGCTAACCAATAATAAAAGATCCTATCGCTTTATAGGGCAGCCAAAAACATCACATAGGTCATGAAATCTGGCCGGTGTCAGCGATAACCCTATAAAAATCAGGGTCTAAAACGAAAATATGGAGAAATATCTACGGAGGTTTTTCAGACGCTGATCTCTCACAGACAGAGGTATCGGTAGAAGATACCCCTGTCTGCAAGTCCGCAAAAAAACAGACAATTTCAATCGAAGGTCATAACACCGTCTTCGATTTTGCCGTAACGGATGCTGAACATATCCTTGATAAAATTATCATGGTTGCGCCAGGGCGCTCTTGAGCCCTGTTTCGGAATATCATTCAGGGCGCGTTGAATATAACCCGAGGAGAGATTCACAATCGGTTCCCGGGTCATATCGTCAAACTGGCTGTGTTTGACCGAATGATCCACCGAAGGCATAGCAACCTGATACTGATGTTTTTCCATATGGTTGAGCAGACGACAAACGTAGTCGCAGGTCAGATCTGCTTTTAGCGTCCAACTGGCATTGGTGTAGCCAAACACCGTGGCGAAGTTGGGCAAGTTATTAAACATCATACCGCGATAATTCAGCAGCTCGTTGTGAGGCACGACCTGATCATCCATGCGCAATTCGATGCCGCTGAGAAACTGCACCTTTAAACCCGTTGCCGGCACAATAATATCCGCCGCAATGGATTCACCGGATTTAAGAAACACCCCATGCGGGGTAAAACGGTCGATCTGGTCGGTCACGATCGACGCGCTGCCCGCGCGCAAGGCGGCGAACAGATCACCATCCGGGATCAAACACATACGCTGGTCCCAGGGTTTGTAACTGGGGTTAAAATGCACATCGACGTCAACGTCCGGTCCGACCGATTCCGCCGCCATATCGCGAAGAAATTTGCGTACTTTTTCCGGCTTGCGTTGGGACAGGGTAAAAATAAAAAGCGATAACAATGCATTTTTAGCGCGTAATAATTTGTAAGCCAGCTTATCGGGCAATAACCGGTTCAACCAGACCGCAATACCATCGATCGCTGGTCGGCTGAAAATATAGGTGGGTGAGCGCTGCAACATGGTCACGTGCTCCGCGGTTTTTGCCATGCTCGGCACGATGGTAATGGCCGTTGCACCACTACCGATCACCAAGACTTTTTTATCGGCATAATCGAGATCTTCCGGCCAATGCTGGGGGTGGGCGATGGTGCCCTTGAACCCGTCGTAGCCCTCAAATTCGGGCAGATAACCCTGCTCATAATCGTAATAACCGGTACAGGTAATCAGGAAACGGCAACTGATTTGATAGGTTTCCCCGGTATCCTCACGGGATACCGAAATAAGCCAACGCTTTTTACTTGACGACCAGTTTGCTCCGGTAACACTCTGCTGGTAGCGGATCTTCTTATCGACCCCATATTCCGCGGCGGTCTCGCTGAGGTACTTCAGAATATCCTTGGCATCGGCAATATCCTTGCGCTCGGTCCAGGGACGAAAGTTATAACCGAAGGTGTACATATCAGAGTCCGAACGCACCCCTGGGTAGCGAAACAGGTCCCAGGTGCCGCCCATGGCTGGCCGTCGCTCCAGAATGGCAAAGCTGTGTCCGGGGTTTTTCATTGTCAGGTGGCAACCTGCGCCAATACCCGAAACGCCAGCGCCTATCACCAGCACATCCAACTCTTCTGAACTCATACGGACCCTCATTATTATAATATTGTCACGTTGAATTTACTGTACCATCGTATCAAAACCGATTGTAGCGGCGTTTGTTTCTATCTGAAACTTGGAGGGTGCCCCATAACGCAAAAAAGGCCGACACTCTCTCGAGTGTCGGCCTAAGGGACGGGTAACGTTCAACGGTCATCGCTCTACAAACGATGGCTAATTTGTGGGCTGTTAGAAGTTATATTGATAACCTGTAGAAACCCAATAGCTTGGCGCCTGACCCTCTGTGGTGCCGTTGAGGCTAAAGGAGAACATACCACTTTCTACTACGTCGTATTCGATACCGAGTCCCAGCTTGAGCCAGTTCTGCTTGGAGTCGGAACCCTTCAGGTCAAACGCAGATAAACCGATGATCTGTCCGGAGACCCGGTGACCTTCATCGTCATCGCTGTGCACGCCTTCAAACTGACTGGTAAAGCGAAGCTGCTCGTCGATACGAGTCAAACCCTGAAGCCCTAACCGCACATCTGCCGCATAGTTGGTTTGCTTGTCGAAACGCGCCGGAAAACCGCCGCCGGTTTCGGTATAGCTGTCTACGCTGTTTTCGACATAACTGGCGGACACATAGGGATTAATACGGGTAGACGATAACTGCCAGGCGTTGTCCCACTCCAGATGGGCGCGGATGCCTCTGGTTTCGATATCGGGTGACCCCTTCGAGCTTGTCGGTAGACCTGCGTTCAAATAACCCCGCTTGATATCGGCTTCGCCGTGACCGTAGATCGCTGTCAGCGCCCCCCACACCTGAGAATCACTCATATCAAACAATGGTGCCAACAGCTCGCCGACCACATAGGTTTCGTCGGCATCCAGATCGCCGTTCTGGTACAGGTCATAATCAGACGCCCAGCTTTTGCCCAGGGAGAAATTGACCTGCACTGTTCCAAAATTGTAACAACCCGTGGCTTCGGCCATACCCAGGCTGCCGTTACGATCATCGTGATTGTCACGACCCCAGTCGCCACCGATACGGAAGCAACGCTGCCCGGCATCCACCCGGCGTGACAGTGGGTTGGAATGCAGGCCGTTCATCAGCATATCGTTTTTGGCAAACATCGCCGATTGCACCAGGGCATTACCCTGCAGGCTGGCACCGTACTCATTAAAGCCGATAGAGCCGGTCGAGCGCGCCAGAAAAGCCCCATCATTCGACTCACCAACAATAACAGAGCCGTCCGCGTTCACCGCCGTCGCTCTTTTCAGGCTTAAAGCGGGATCCACTTCAACCCCGTTGCCTTCCAGCCAGGCTTTAACCGTTTGCATTCCTGAAGCCGCTGTCCAGCGAAACGCATCCTGATCACTGAACCCCACTACGACCGAGCCATTATCGCTCACACCCGTCGCATAACTGCTGGTATTGCCGGCAACAACCCCTAAATTGGCCATGGTTCCGCCTTCCCAGCGGAAGGCTCGATGAAATCCAGGGCTTGTATCTTTAGTGAGAGAACCTACGACCACAGAGCCATCAGCGTTAACCGCAGCAGCAGAACTTCTATCAAATCCCGTAAGTATCCCCAAACCCACCATGCCTGAGGCTTGCGTCCAGCGGAATGCTTCATTGCTCGACGAGGCATTTCTTGAGAAGCCCACCACAACGGAGCCGTCCGAACTGACATCCGCCGCGTTGCTCCCTCCCATAGAGCCCGTTAACGATCCCAGGCTTACAGACCCGCCTGCCTGAGTCCAGCGAAAGGCCTGATCCTGACCCGCCGTCGTATTATCGTCCCCAACGACGACCAGACCATCGGCACTGATTGCATTAGCAAGATTGCGATCACTCGCGCCCCTTGTGGTCACAAAGGGTATTATCGTCGGCGTAAGTCCGCCTCCCTGCCAGATAACGGCTCTGAAACCGGCAGGAGTATTACTGTATCCCACAATATTGTTGCCGTCGGCACTCACATCAGAGGCGAGATAGTTATCAATGCCACCAGCCAGATCATTCAGGGTTTCAATCCCTGCACCTTGCGTCCAGCGAATGGCCTGACTGGGACCAGAAAGCCCCCCACTTCTACCGACGACCACTGTGCCATCGGCACTAATGTCCGAGGCGTTAATCGGACCCATGCCCAAATTTATAACCTCGGCGTGCAGCGAAGTACTCCCCAAAGCCGCCATCATTACGCCTGCGGTCCCCCAGGCTCTGTTTTTATATCCCATGTCGTCCAATCCTTATAGAAAACTCTGCCCGTGAACATCCGGCAGCGACCAGACAAACAACCTGACAAATTAGTGGCGCGGAATACTAGACAGGAAAAGCTTAAATAACTACACAAATCAGTAGAATTATAAAAATTTATTATTACTTACCAATGGACGGTCTTTTTTTAAAATAAAAAAATCTCACAAAATAATCATAAGTAACTGTTTATAAAAGATTTATTTAAAATACAAGAAACAAATATCTGATCATCACGCCACTCAATTAAATGATCAACTATCACTTAAGACCAACAAGCACCCTGCGGGTCCATACTCCTTTAGATATCAAACACATGTTAATTGGTATTACCAAACCACATGTACCAGGTTCTTCAATTCGACCAACGGATCCAGTCCAAGCCTGAGCTATCCCAGCGAACAGGAACCGCCGATGAAAAGTGGCCTAAGCTTTATGGATTGATTGATACCTTGCTCTAAACCGCAATAAGCCCATCCGGCTTAGCCATAAGACCTGAAAGAGGAAGCCCTAATGTCCATTCAGACTGATCTACAGAATTGCATCGAGGACATGATCGACGACTCACGCGGCATACTGGCCGCCGATGAAAGCTCGCCCACCATCGCCAAACGTTTCGCTAGTATCGGGGCAGAGTCTACCGAAGAGATGCGCCGCCAGTACCGCAGCCTGTTGCTCTCGACCGATGGTCTGGGGGAGTATATTTGTGGCGTTATTCTGTTTGAGGAAACCCTGGCACAGAGCACCAATAATGGACAATCCTTGCCGCAGCTGGCCTGGTCGAACAGGATCGTCCCAGGTATCAAGGTCGACAAAGGGCTGGGAGATCTGCCCGGCGCGCCGGGGGATAAAATTACCTTTGGCCTGGATGGACTCGCCGAGCGCCTTGTCGGCTACAAGGAACAGGGCGCACGTTTTGCCAAATGGCGTGAACTCTACCCCATCACATCGCACAACCCGACTCCGCTTGGGCTGAGCGCCAACGCCGAAATGCTGGCCCGTTATGCTGCGCAATGCCAGGCGCTGGGTGTAGTGCCCATTGTAGAACCTGAGGTTTTGATGGACGGGGAGCATGATATCAACCGCTGCCATGTCGTGACCGAAAAAGTACTGCGTTCGGTGTTCGAGGCGCTGGCACGGCACCGGGTGCAACTGGAACTCATGATACTAAAACCCAATATGGTACTGTCCGGCAAGAGTTGCCCGCAGCAGGCGGGCACAGACGAAGTGGCCGAGCGCACGCTGCAGGTGTTGAAGCGCACCGTGCCGGCCGCCGTACCCAGCATTAACTTCCTTTCTGGGGGGATGACGCCGGAGCAGGCGACGGAAAACCTCAACAGTCTGAATCAGGGCCAGGCTCCCTGGCAGCTCAGCACCTCTTACGGCCGCGCCTTACAGGAACCCGCACTGAAAGCCTGGGGAGGTTCCAGCAACAACGGTGCCGCTTGCCAGGCCGCGTTATTAAAAAGGGCCCGTTTGAATAGTCTGGCTCGTCAGGGGAAATACGACTCATCCATGGAATAAGCCTCCCCCCCCAACCAGGCAACCAGGCAACCAGGCAACCAGGCAACCAGGCAACCAATCAGCCTACCAAACAACCAAGCAAGCGCTTGCTTTAAATCCTTGGTCGCCGTTACCATGAGGCTTCCGCCTTTTCTTTTGGAGATTTCCACCATGGCTATACCTGCCGCCCTTGCCGACCACCTTAGCCTGCCTCTGGTCTGCGCTCCCATGTTTCTGGTATCCGGCAGCGCGCTGGTCAAAGCCACCTGCCAACAGGGTGTAATCGGAACCTTCCCGGCACTGAATCTGCGCACCAGTGAGGCCTTTGAAGAACAGCTTATCGACATCAACCAGGCGCTGACCACAGCCCGCGAACAACAACCCGATGCCAGGATCGCGCCTTACGGGGTCAACCTGATTGTTCACGGCACTAACCCCCGCTTGCAGGCCGACCTGGCGCTGTGCGTAAAGCATAAAGTGCCTCTGGTGATCACCTCTCTGGGCGCGGTAAAAGAGGTGGTGGATGCCGTGCACAGCTATGGCGGCCTGGTCTTTCACGATGTCACCAACCGCCGCCACGCACAGAAGGCTGCCGAGGCCGGGGTCGACGGGATCATCGCGGTCGCTGGCGGTGCCGGTGGGCATGCGGGCACCCAGAACCCTTTCTCATTAATTGGTGAAATACGGCAGTTTTTCCAGGGCACCCTGCTGCTCGCAGGCGCCCTGTCTCGCGGGGACGATATTCTGGCCGCGCAATCCATGGGGGCCGATCTCGCCTACATGGGTACGCGCTTTATCAATACGCAAGAGTCACTGGCGGATGCCGCCTACAAAACCATGGTCATTGATTCCGGTGCCGCCGATATTATCCATACCCCTGCCGTGTCGGGAATTCCTGCCAGTTTTATGCGCCAGAGTCTGGAGCAGGCCGGTTACGATATGGAGCGCCTCAATAACCCGGGTGATATCAACTACGGTGAAAAGCTCAAGCCCGTTGATGACGAAGCCAAAGCCTGGAAAACGGTCTGGTCAGCCGGTCATGGCGTCGCCAATATCGCCGACAGCCCAAGCGCCGGAGCACTCTGCGCCAGACTTAAACAGGAATACCGCACCGCTCACCAACAACTGCTCGATAGCAGCCAAGCCTTTGTGGGCTAACAACCGGTTTCTTTAACAGGGATACCGGCAATGGACCGAAAAAGAGCGTCAGGGTTACCTGCCGCTCTTTTCTGCCTGCAAACCGACCAGCATCAGTTGATTTTTTGTTCAACTGACACCAGAATCGTAAAACAAACATAATAATGCAGCATAAATACTCCCTATGCAGGATTTTGGTGAAGCCTTTCAGTTAGCGTTTTCTTTGGCATTGTCGGCCGATCCTGACCTGCTGGAGATCATCGGACTGTCTCTCCAGGTCAGCCTTAGTGCCGTGCTGATCTCCTGCTTGCTTGGAATGCCCATCGGCGCCCTGATTGCCACCAGCCGTTTCAAGGGACGCACTTTGCTCCTGGTTCTGATCAACGCCCTGATGGGCTTGCCTCCCGTGGTGGTTGGCCTGTTGGTGTATCTGATGCTGTCCAATGCCGGCCCCTTGGGCGCGTTCCAGTTGCTGTATACCCCAACGGCGATGATCATCGCCCAGACCCTGCTGATTACCCCCATTGTTGCCGCCCTTTCCCGTGAAGTGATCGAACAGCTTAATCAGGATTACGCCGAACAGTTCCTGTCTTGGGGGGTACCCAGGACGACCGCCATCTCAGCCCTGATCCAGGATGCCCGTTACAGCCTGATCACGGTTGCCCTGGCAGGTTTTGGTCGGGCGATTGCGGAGGTGGGCGCCGTTATTATGGTCGGGGGCAATATCAATCATCTGACCCGGGTGATGACCACCGCGATCGCACTGGAAACCTCCAAAGGCGATCTGGCATTGGCGCTGGCACTGGGGATGGTGCTGATCGTAATCGCCCTTAGCGTCAATGCCCTGGTAATGATGCTGCGTCTGAGTGCTACCCGGCAAGCCTATGCTTGATGCCATCTTGCCCATCAACGACCTGGAAACAGCCGATGACCTGCTACCCGGCGAGGCCTGCAATCTGAACTACCAGATACGCGACAAAGTGTTGCTACAGGAGATCAACCTGAAAATTGAGGGTCGGGGCACCAGTATTATTATGGGGGCTAACGGAGCGGGAAAAAGTCTGCTGCTGCGCCTGCTGCATGGCATGATTGTTCCCAGTAGCGGTGTCGTTCGCTGGGGCGGCGAAGCCCTGAGCCCGGCTCGACGTCGGCGTCAGGCCATGGTGTTTCAACAACCGGTGTTGCTGCGCCGCTCGGTCGCCGCCAACATTCGTTTCGTGCTAAAGCTGGATAAGCTGCCGCTCAAGCGGCAGGCCCTGCGAGCTCGTATTCACAACATCCTTGCCAGCGTGGGTCTCGAAAACCAGGCCGAACAACCAGCACGGCTGTTATCCGGCGGCGAACAACAGCGCCTGGCGCTGGCCCGCGCCCTGGCCTTAAAACCGGAGGTGCTGTTTCTTGATGAGCCTACCGCCAGCCTGGATCCGGCCTCCATCGCAGCCATCGAAACCATTGTTCAACGCTGTGCCGACCAGGGCATGCGCATTCTCTTTGTCACCCACGACATCGGACAGGCCAAACGCCTCGCCGATGATATTATCTTTCTGGATCAGGGTCGCATTACCGAACACACCGATGCAAACCGATTTTTTCAACACCCCCAATCGCAAGCGGCACAGGATTATCTGGCCGGACGTCTGCGCTTCTAATACAACCCATGCACAAGGGAGAACTCCATGAATCGCTTTTTATCTCGAACGACCATGATGCTGATGACGATGCTTGCGATGATCAGCCACAGCGCCATCGCAGAGAATGCGATTATCGTGCAATCCACTACCTCCACCGCCAACTCGGGCCTGTACGATGCCTTGTTACCTCAATTTACCGAGCGTACTGGTATTGTGGTTAATGTAGTAGCGGTCGGTACCGGACAGGCAATCAAGAACGCGATGAACGGTGATGGTGATGTGCTTCTGGTGCACGCCAAACCCGCTGAAGAGAAATTTGTTGCCGATGGCTATGGGGTCAAACGTTTTGACCTCATGTATAACGATTTTATCATTGTGGGCCCCACCACCGACCCGGCCCAGATTGCCGGGGGCAAGGACGCGGTTATCGCACTTAAAAAAATAGCTGATAAAAAGTCACTTTTTGTCTCCCGTGGTGACAACTCCGGCACCCATAAAAAGGAAAGCGCTCTCTGGCGCGCCACCAGCATCAACATTACCCAGCACAGTGGCACCTGGTATCGGGAAACCGGCTCAGGCATGGGCGCAACGCTCAATTCGGCCGCTGGCATGGGCGCTTACACCCTGACTGACCGAGCCACCTGGATCAGTTTTAAAAACAAAGGCAATCTCGCCATTCTGATTGAAGGCGATAAAGAGCTGTTCAACCAATACGGTGTCACACTGATTAATCCCGAAAAACATTCGCGGGTAAAGGTCAAGGCAGGACAAGCGTTTATCGACTGGCTCACCGGTCCGGAAGGTCAGAAGGCCATCGACGACTACCAGCTGGGAGGGCAGCAGCTGTTTTTTGCCAACGCGAGAAAATAAACACCAGCGAGACAACCGTTAAGATCGCAAAGAGATGATGGTGAAAATTCTGGCCAAAAAACGCCAGCCCTGACGCAATTAGCGCTTGTGATCTGCGGCTAAACGTACGATGATTTTGCTCACCACAATAACAACAAAGGCTCGCGTTAGCGGGCCTGGCGATCTCCCCAAATGCTTCATACCACCTTTTGCAGCCCACGCCTGTTTGCCTGTCTCGGACTGTTTTTTACCTCTTTGTTGTTAACGGCTTGTAACTCGGATTCATCCCCCGATACCCTGCTGATTAACGGCAACATATTAACGGTCGATGAAGCCGACAGAGTGGTTGAGGCAATCGCCCTGAGCGACAATCTTATTACCGCCGTCGGTAGCCAGGAGGAGATGTTGGCGCTGGCATCCGACGATACCGAGATTATCGACCTTAACGGCCAGACTCTGATTCCCGGTTTTGTTGCGGCCCACGAACACCCTACCCTGACCGCCGTGTTCTCCGGGTTGGTCGACCTCAGCGGGTTTAATAATGATTCCGCAGCCGATATGTGGTCACGCCTGCAGCAGGAGATCGACAACACCCCCAAAGGTGAGTGGGTATTTGCTATGGGGCTCGATCCAATTCTTATGCCCGATCTGAAAATGCCGGATAGAGCCTTTCTCGACCAGATCGCGCCGGATAACCCACTGCTGATCATTGCGCAGTCCATGCATTCGTTCTGGGCCAACTCTCAGGCCTTCGAGGCCGTGGGTATTGATCGTAATACGCCCGATCCCGGACATGGCAGTTATTATGGCCGGGATGCCAACGGCGAGCTTAACGGCTTTATGTCCGAGTCGGCGGTGGACCCTTTTATGGAACCCTTGAAGTCGCCTCTGCGGGTAATCAACCGCTACGAACTGGCCCTGCAGAGTCTGCTCGAATCCGGCATCACCAGCGTCGCCTCACTGGGTTTTAATGTGCCTCCCCTGCTGGCGCGTTACGCGGCTTCCGATCAGTTTCAGGCCCGTATTCGACAGTTTGTCTACCTGCGCCAGGAAGAGATTGACATGCTGCCCGATAGCCCCGATAACGGCGATGATTTTTATCGCATTCTGGGTGTCAAGCTGTGGCACGATGGCTCCCCCTACACCGGTTCCATGTACCTGTCCAAGCCATATCTGACCAATAAGACCACCGCCATGATGGGCATTCCTCCCGGCCATCGGGGAGAACCGGTGATTGATGCTTCCACGTTTAAACAGAGTCTGCGTCAATACAGCGATCAGGGCTGGCAGCTGGCAGTGCACAGCCAGGGGGATCTCTCCAACGAATGGTCAGCCCAAGCCTTTGAAGAGGTGCTGGGAACCGACGCCAAAGAGCGGCGTCACCGCTTTGAACACGGTGTACTGCTGCCCAAAAGGCTGCTGGATCAATTCGCCAGGCTGGGGCTGACCCCCAGCTTTCATATCAACCACATCTATTATTATGGCGACGCCCTGCGCGACAAGATTCTCGGACCAATGTGGGCGCAGCAGGTGCTACCGGTAAAGGCCGCTTTTGAACGGGGTCTGCGCCCCAGCCTGCACGCCGACACCCCTATGTTTCCTGCCAATCCGCTTAGCCTGATGCAAACCGCCGTCACGCGCAAAACCAGCAGCGGACAAACCCTTGGCCTGGACCAGGCCATCACACCGCAGCAGGCACTGCGCGCCGTCACCATCAATGCCGCCTGGCAGCTGCATATGGAGGACAAGATCGGCAGTATCGAAGTGGGCAAGCAGGCCGACCTGACGTTGCTCAGCGCCAATCCGTATCAGTTACCTGCCGAGCAATGGAGCAAGATCAAGGTTCAACAGGTATGGCTAGCGGGCCAAACCAGACTGACCGAGTGATACCTGTCAGGGAAGCCGACAAGTCTGCTTCCTTATGAGTACCGAACAAAAAACACTATAAAGCCACTATCACCACGGCTGACTCAGCTCACCCGAAATTTTTACCGTTAAGAGACCTCTGCATCATTCAGTTTTAGCGTTGCAAAAGTGATAGTGGCTGAAAGGCTTTGACGTCATCGCATTATTCAGAGCTGTTCTATACTCACCTCATAACTGTTTTAAGGTGGGTTCTATGAGTATTCGTAAAAAAATTCTACTAACTACGATTTGCGCCCTGCTGCTTTCACTATCGATGGTTATCCTGGTCGCCAACTCCCTGACGGGAGATTCCATAAAAGAACGCCTGGATACCGTTGAAATTCCCGCCACCCTCAACTCCGTCGCCGAGGGCATCAATAATAATCTCGCGGTACCGATTACCGTGTCTCGCAACATAGCCAGCAACCCCACTCTTCAACAATTCATCAAACAAGAGGATGACAGCAAACAGTTTGCTGAACACAGAGATTACCTGGCTGCGTTGAAGCAGGAATACAATGCGATCGCGGCCTTTTATATCTCTATTGCCGGTGGTAATTACTACACCGACCAGGGATATTTTAAAACCCTGGACCCATCCAACTCTCGGGACAGCTGGTTTTATAACTTTGTCAAATCCGGCAAAACCTATGAACTTTCCCTTGATATAAATGAGAGCACCTCCGAAGCGACATTGTTTATTAACTACCTGGTGAAGCCCGGCAATGAGGCGCTGGCAGTTGCAGGCATTGGGCTACCCATATCTGAAATTACGGAAATGATCCAACAATACAGCATCGGCGATTCGGGTTACGCCTATCTGGTCGATGCCAGAGGCAACATCAAACTGCACCGGGACCAGGCGCTGGCGGGCAAATCAATATCGGATAGCAAAAACCTGCAGATCGACAAGCTCCTCGACCCAAAAGCGATCCAGATACAGCATATTAACAGCGATCAGGGCGAGGTGATCCTGGCCGCAAAATATTTACCCTTACTGGATTGGTATGTGATCATCGAACTCCCCGCCAAGGAAATATATGGTGGTATCGGTCGAATTTCCGTGCTCTTGATAAGCGTCGGCGCAGTCATCGCTCTGGTTTTTATTGTGCTCACCGGATGGCTGATCAATACCCTGTTATCACCCCTTGAACAGGTAGCCGTAATGCTCGAGGACATAGCTACTGGCGGTGGCGATCTCACCAAACGTCTTGTCGTTGCTCACAACGACGAGGTAGGCCGCCTGTCAAAAGGATACAACCAATTCGTCGAATCGCTCGAGAAATTACTTCTTCAGGTGCGCGAGAGCAGCCTTGTCCTGTTTAATTTGGTCGAATCGGTGGATGGGCAGATGAATAAAATCCATGCCGATGTCGATCGACAACAGAGCCAAACCGATCAGGTTGCGACCGCGATACAGGAAATGGGGCATACGGTACAGGAGATTGCGAAAAACGCAGGTGCCGCCGCCGAGAGCGCCAGCAAAGCCGATACGGATGTGAGCCAGGGTAACGAATCGGTCAATCAAACCATCACAAAAGTTAATGCGATGAGCGATCAGATTCAAAAATCATCTACTTCAGTTCAACAGCTTGCTGACAACACCGCCGCCATAGACACCGTACTTGAGGTCATCAGCGGCGTCTCTGAACAAACTAATTTACTGGCCCTAAATGCTGCCATCGAAGCCGCTCGCGCCGGTGAACAGGGGCGCGGATTTGCCGTGGTGGCCGACGAAGTTCGTTCGTTGGCCAAACGCAGCCAGGAATCTACGGAAGAGATACGTACCATTATCGACAAGTTGCAACAAAGCTCTCAGGAAACCGTTTCCTCGATGGAACAAGGTTTACAAATCAGCCAGGAAACGCAAACGGTTGCATCGAAGTCTGGCGAGCGTCTTACCGAGATTGCTCAGGCTATCGACGCCATGAATTCAATGAATACTCAAATAGCAACGGCCACAGAAGAACAGTCCAGTGTTGTGGAGGAAGTCACCTCCTTTATTACCGGTATAGCCGATATTGCCCTGGCCAATGCGGAACATTCCGGGCTTGCAAAACAGGATTGCGACAAGCTTCGCTCGCAGGCTGACAAACTGAGAGAATTAGTTTCCCAGTTTAATATCAGTAACTGACCGGATCGAACGGCCATCCAGAGGTCAGGGCAACTCTGATTCATTCGAATAATCTGCGGCTTGCAACGAATTCAACTTCAGGGCGCGCCTTTGCAGTAAAATCGAGACCTTACTGCAAAGGCGTCATCAAGTGACTGAATTCACCCGAAAGCTCCGCAACAGACTATCTGTATGAATCAGATTTCAGAGCCTCCTTAACCTGAGCGTACAGAAAAGATATCAGGGGCTCACCGGATCCGCATCTGCCTCTTTCTTCGCTGGCTGCTCCGATTCTTTTTCCGGTATGGGAGAGAAGTACCCCATACCGACCAGCAAGCTGCCTACCACCAGGAAGGAGACAATGCGCTCGATGGTACCGCTGGCTCCCAGATCCACCATCACCATCTTCACCAGCACGATGCCGACCAGTGCGCCCCCTATCTTCCAGGGAGTACGCCACCCCATCCGTGATGACGCCAACATTACCAGCGAGCCCAATATGGCCCAGAGGATCGACAGGGAGATCTGCACACGAATATCCTGCAATAAGTCATCCAGCTGATAGGGGATGTCGAAGCTATGGTGCAAGGCGCGCAGCAGGACGCTGTTGATCCAGATAAAGCCCAGCCCTGCCATGGCAGCCAACAAGCCATCGGGCATCACATCCCGGCGCCGAAGGTCGCTCAACAAGCGCAGTGCAAACCACCAATACAACAGCTGTAAAAATTCCAGCGGATTGATCAGCGGCGTATAGCGCATGGGCAAACTTTCACCGTTGTTGAGCAGACACATACCCAGGAACCAAAGCACCGCCAGCATACCCAGAACCGCGACTACATTCATACGCAACGACTCACCAAAGCGTTGCAAGGCCCCCACATTAAAGCGATAGATCATCACCATCACGACCAGTGGAATAATGGCGATCATGCTGCCTTGCCAACCCTGCCCGATAGCAACCTCAGTGTTGCTCGCAAACTCGGCAAAGCGCCAATCCAGCTCTATCGATAACACTGCCACCAGGGTTAACAACCAGGCCAGATACAACAGCGCCATCGTTTCCTCTTTCAGGCTTCCGGCTTCGAGCTGATACAAAATAAAATAGCTCAGAGCAAATGCCGCCAACCAGAACAGCGTATCGGGCACAAACAACGCATGGCCATTCAGCGCCACGCCAGCCACCGCCAACAAAGCCAAGGCGGGAATCAGTAGTGCCGCACCAAGTTCGGCGGGTCGCCACTGCCATCGACGCTGAATGCTGAGGAACATCCCCGCCCAGGCCGTAGCGCAAAAGAGCAGCAGATACCCCACCACCCGGTATTGGTCGAGATATTGCTCAATCTGCACACTGGCGCTGCCAAGCCACCACAACAGCCCCCAGACAAAAAACAGGGAATGACATTGGGCTAGCCATGAATCAGGTACAGTTTGCCTCAGCTTGTATAGCAGCCAGGCACTCAACAGGCCGGCCAACGCGATCAAGACTCCTCCCATAAACGCCGGATTCAGGAACGCGTTGTCACCAATATCCCGCGCACTGGTTGCGAGGAATAAAACTCCGGCACCCAACTGCAAGGCCGCCGCAAAGTATTGCGTGTACTGCCGCTGCTGCTTAATCGCCACCCACAAAATAGCAGCAGCTTCCAAGGTCCAGGTTGCCGTGGTCCAGAAACCATCTAACGCATAAGGCACCGCCAGGGTCAGAAATACCACCCCGATCGCCAGCATAGATTCCGCCAGCAAACGAAAACTGCTACCCGCCCGCCCCCAGAACAAAGCCGCAAGCGCCAGGTAATAGGCACCAAAGGCAGCGGCGCTGATGGCAATACCATATTCCAGGGTATGCACCAGCGCAGCCTGAAAGCCAAAGGCCAACATGGGGGTGCCAAACACCAGCGTACCATCCACATAGCCCCGTAGCTTAAGCGGTTGCCGGAACGCGTAGAGCACGCCAATAATGCTGTACAACAGGAAGTACAGTATTAGGAACAGTTCGGTATTGAGTAACAGGTCATCATGGTAATTTCGGTGGAACCAGAGCCCGAACACCCCAAAGGTGAAGAACAGTCCGATCAGGTTCAGCGCTCGCCAGGTTTTATGCCAGGCAATGGCCAACACCACCAGGTCCAATGCCAGGTAATAGCTGAATAAACCAATATAGTTGCCGCTGTTGGAGGCGGTTAGCAGGGGCGCCAGAAAACCACCGACAATGCCGGCAATCGCCAAGGCCCGGGAGTCCTGTTTAATAGCCAGCAAAGCGGTTATCAGAGATAACAGCCCCATCAAAACAAAAGCCTGCCCGGACGATAACAGGGGTTGCAGCTGAAAGGCGGCAAATATTGTGATGTAACTGATACCAATGCCAGCGCCCTGCAACAATAAGGCATAAGCCGGTTTGCTCTGTCGCAACCGCCAGCCCAGCCCCAATAACCCCAAACCGCCCAAAGCAGCTCCCAGGAACCGAACTTCCATCGAGAGATTAGAGTTTTCGGCCGCGTACTTAAGCAGGAAAGCGACACCAAAAAATAACACCAGAATACCGATACGCACGAACAGATTGCCATCGGAAAAATAGTTCGTGATCAACCCCACCAGTTGGTCTGCCAGGGAGGGTTGCCCTGTTCCAGGGCGATGACGGGATGGCGTCTGGGCACGAGCTTTGACCGGTGCCGGCTTGATATGACGTCCACTCCAGGGGTCAACCTCAGTGTCAGCTTGCTCGACAGACTCTGCTGAAATAGGCTGACCGGTCATTGAAGGTTGAGAAGACGGATTGCTCTGAACAGGCACCGCACTCACCGGTGAATCCGCCATCGCCGGGGCAGCAACGGGTTCTGGCAAGGGCTCAGGGCGGGAAGCACCAGAAGGCGAGGCTTCTGTAAGACGAGCAGTTTCTGGAGACTCAGTATCCAGGTCTAGATCGAGCTCGATATCCAGCTCTATATCATTGAGGCTCTCATCTTGCTGAGCGGCGCTATTGATTGACTGGTTCGATGGCTCGAAAGCCTCCTGCGCCTCTCGCAAAGCATCACGCAGGCGCGCCACTTCTGATTCGACCGCTCGCATCTTTTGCGTGAAATGGTAATAAAAGCAACCAAGCCCCACCACCAGACCGAGCACCATGGCCGAACGAAATCCCTCTATCAGGTAAGCTGCCAAGACAACAGCAAGGGTCAATAAAACTGGCATAATAATCCTTTATCTAACGGCATAACCCTTAACAACACGAGGGCGAGATGTCTCGATGATACCGAAGATGTGACTTCAAGCCAGCATCAGCCCTTGAGAAGAGCTATTAGACCAGTGAATGGCGGCGACTGTATAGGACGGGTTAGCGTTTTTGGCAAAACCAACGCTGTTAACAAATGGCACGAGTGCATGAAGAGTTGAAATGCTCGCCCGATAGAAAACAATCCAATTGTTATGCTTTTCGATTTCTATAGCTAATCTTGATGAGCGAATAACAACCGCCCAGAGCCAAAATAATCACACCTAAGCCTACGATTGCCAAAGGCTCATATTTTTCCAGATCAAGCAAAATTACTTTTCTCGAAACAGCGATCACGGCAACCAGCAAAACCACTTCAGCATGTATAACATTATCCTTAAAATACATCTCAACGGTTTCTATTAACTCAAAACCGATCAGAATAATAAAAAAGAAGCTGAATATTTTGAACAACTCATCTATTTCAAGAAACAGCACATCATCGGTAGGATCAAACAGGTCCTGATAAAGCAGTATTCCAAGCTCAATAATTGATATTACGACAATGAGCATCATTAGAATCAGAACAATGAAAGACATCCATTTTTTAACGACATGAACGACCGAAATTGCTTTTTTCATATCTTGATCCACCCGATAGAACCTCTATGGACGTATGTCACAAAGTACTGTATTCAGCAGAAAACACCCTATCGAATATTGGGATGCAGCGCAAACCAGGGTCTCACGCTAACACTCAACAAAAAAGGCATCTGATTTAAGTAGCACGTATTGAAACTATTAGAATTTAGTATAGCCATGTTTGTCACTAACAGGACAGCATGAACAAACACAGACTTTGTCACTTTCTTATGCTATCCGAATTGCCAGCCCCGCCCACCTTAAAATCCAATGAAAAAAGACCGGCCTGCACCCAGAAGTTCACCTGCTAGCTGAAATCGAAGGACTACTTATAGGCCAAAATAAGATTTCAAGCCCTCAAGCGTATTGGCGGTTGCCACAGACGCAAGAATCAACCCCATTACTCGGCTAATAGCACTGGCGCCACTATTGCCAATAAAGCGCTGTATCAAGCCAGCTCCCAACATCAGAAACAGTGCCACCACTAATACCGAAAGCAAAACGATCACGACCTGGAATTGCTCCACTATGGTGTACTTTGAATTCTCGGTCAGTAAAACCGCGGCTAACATCGCACCAGGGCTGGCAAGCGAAGGAACGGCTAATGGAAAAATAGCGGTTTCTTTTAAGTTCTTTACCAGTTTTATCTCCTGTTCCGGTTTGCTTTCACCGAACAGCATTGTGAGGGCAAACAAAAACAACACAATACCACCCGCAATCTGAAAGGCGGACAGCGGTATCTTCATGGCAGTCAAAATAAGCTCTCCGGCAACCACAAAGAATACCAGGATCCCTGCAGCGGCCAACGCGGCAATTAATGCAATTTTCTTCTTGGAGCTTTGATCGTGATGAGCTGTGAGCGCAATAAAAACAGGGATTGTTCCGATAGGGTCTATCACCGCAAAGAAGACGATAAAGGTTGACAGGTAATCGATCATGGTGATTTCTCTTTATCACAACAACAGGGATAAACAATAGTTTAATCGATTCAATATCCTACAACATTTCAGAAAACCTTAACCAATAATTATATAACGAACAATCCCGTAGACATAAAGAAGCGAGAACATAATATTAATATACTTAAGCTGTCGTTCCGTATGAAGCCAGGCGCAATACACCCAGATCAAACAAAACGGCAAGCTTACAAACATGGAGAACGGATACCAGTCTTGCACTATGGATATAGTACTGATAACCCCTAACACAAGCGCAACCCACTTGAGTTCTTGCTCGTAATCAGAAAGACATTTTTCAGCCATTAGGCTCCATCCCTCAATTAGCATTGCGTATAAAAAATCTCGATCATGACATTTCTAATAAATAGCTTTCCATCTAGAGTCTAATGACTGATGAATAGCTCCATGCAGTAAAACCCCAGGGTCTCCCGCATAAAACCGGAGATTTAACAACGCACAACACTGCGCGACAGCGTTAATAGCGGTCGTCAATTATAACCAAGCTCTAATTTATTGATTTGATAATCTTGTTGCGAATAATTTCAACGGAATCCCTATTATTCCCTGCAACAGATACAATAAGTTTACTCGCACTGTGAGATATGGCTATACACTTAACCACAACCCTATTTGATTTCACATTACCGTAGATGCCGTACTGATTTTCTACTTGATTTTCAAGAGATAATGACTGAAGAACATATGAGCTTTGAATTTCACAGGCTTCTTTCGATTTATTTAAATCTTTGATCCATGACCATAACTCCGGCGGTTTTTCACTAGACCAGGAAAATGATGACCCCAAAACAAATACCATTGCTACCCATTTCATTCTTATCTCTCCTTAATACTATCGCTCACAACATAGGACAATCTGTAACCTAGTAGATGCTTTATCCCGCTGGTGATTCTTGACAGGGTTAGTTACCAACGAGGGTATACCTGTCGCCCCGCAGACGACTGTATTTCTTTATACAGGATAAAGAAATACAGTAAGGCAACTCTCAACTATTGATGGTCTTCGCTGCATTAGAACATCCTCGTTCGTTAAAGCATGCCCACTGGATCTTCCTACTGGTTCACTGCGCAGAATTGATACCTAAACCCTCAGCTAAAACAGAATACTCCCCTCTAAACCGACAAACACTTCCGCCCCTAATGCCCCAAATACCGATCAATCAGGTGCGACAGCAACTCATTTAACTGGTCTTCCAGCTCTTCCAGGTTCTCCTGAAAATGCGCCAAATAGCGGCTGGCCTGATCATGGCTCAGGCTTTTATCCGCAATACGATATTCGTTTTCTGGCAAGGATTTATCCCGGCGTGGAACAATCGAAAAGCGGATAAAATCAGGGCTGATCTGCTCGAACTCTTGCTGGGCCACCACACAAAACTCGTCGATATGGCTTTCACCTTCGGGGCCAAGACAGCCGGGTTCCACTCGGAACAACAGGGTCAGTTTTTTATTTTGAGGCACTGAGTCCATGACACTCCCTTAACCTTCACTACAGCGTAACAATAGATAGAGATATCGAATAAAGATAAAGCATCGCGTTTTAAGTGGTCTGTTCATTCAACCGACAAAACAGCTCACGGCCAAACCACCTGTAAGTGTAGCGGTTATTGTTGCTTGGAGATCCATATTGCCAGCTTATGGCGCATGGATTGTATGGAAACCTGGTCTTCGGGAAGGGGTTGGATCAGCTTGTCGTGAACCAGCAGACGGTAGATGTACTCGACTTTGACACTGGCCGAGTCGGTCGCTTCGAACATAGCGGCGCCACGTGCTTCGGCGTATTTGATGCCGACAATGATGGCTCGCTTGACCAGTTCGGTTTCATTCTTCAGTTTCTTCATATCCCCTCCCGTCGGCAGCAGCAAACGGCTCAATAGGTCAGCCGGCTCGAATTACAGAGTAGCACTAAAACAGGGCGGGAAAACACTGCAGCGGGTGCCGGTGTTACCGGCACCCCATCACCGGAAGGAATTACCCGTAATGGGCATCCGTCAGCTCGGCTACAGTTGCATCGGAGATGCTGGATTGCGCCGACAGCCATTGCTCAACGGCTTTACGATCTTCTTCTGTGGTCGACTGGTAACGCTCGCTGGAGACTACATAACCTTCGAAGCTCTCCTCGCTACCACCGCCAATCACCAACAGATCGCGCTGAGCCATCAGGTCCGCCAGGCCATCAAACAGGTCGTCAAATTCGGACTCCTCCTTGAGGTTAATGCGGCAGGTAAATTCAAAGCCCATCACGGCAAATTCACCCAGATACAATTTCTTGCGCAGACGCTTACTTCTCTTTTTGTCGTTTTGCATAGTCGACCCATACCTTTATTACAGTGAGCGGCACTTGGCACCGCATGATTGCTGCCACTGCTTGGAAACCACAGTGGCGTGAATAATCTACAGCCTGGTTATTAAATAGCGGTTAAACCGCCCGAACTCAGGAACGCCCCCAGGGAGAGGGGCGCGGCGCCTTGCCAGCACTCGCGGGTTTGGCCTTGCTGGCAGGCGATTTTCGGGAGGTATTGCTGCCCTTACTCGCTTTAGCAGGTGCTGCCTTGGCTCCTTTGGCCGGATTGCGACTGGCCGAAACTCCTGGCTTGGCCCCGGTTCTGGGCTTCTTGGTAGCCACACGACGCTTACTCGACGTCGGCTTGCGCGGCACATTGCGTTTTTGCTTGAATGTTTTGCGCACCACGGTCTTGATCGCTTTTTTGCCCGCAATACCCAATTCGCTGGCCGACGACAGATCCACCGGCTGCTCTTCACCGTTGTCGTAAAAGGGCAACGGTTCGATGGTCATGGGACGCTTCAACAGTTGCTCAATACCTTCCAGCCACTTGTGCTCGCTACCACTGAGCAGCGACATGGCTCGACCCTCGGCGCCGGCTCGACCACTGCGGCCAATGCGGTGCACGTAGTCCTGGGCGATACGCGGCAAGTCGTAATTAATCACCAGTGGTAGCTCGGCAATATCCAGACCGCGAGCGGCAATATCGGTCGCGACCAGTACACGAACATCACCGCGTTTAAAGGCGTCGAGGGTGCGTGTGCGCAGGATCTGGCTTTTGTTGCTGTGGATGGCGGCAGCGGCGATGCCCTCCTGAACCAGGTAATCGACCAGATCGTCGGCGCTTTTCTTGGTGCGAATAAACACCAGCGCTCGGGGCCAACGGCCCTCCTCGATCAGGTAGCGCACGGTATCGGGTTTATCATCCCAATCCACCGCGTACACCGATTGTTGAACCAATTCAGCGGCGCTGTTTGCCGGGCTGACCTCGACACGAACGGGATCGTTTAACAGTCCTTTCGATAACTCAATCACGGCCGGCGCGAAGGTAGCGGAAAACAGCAGGTTTTGCCGCTGGGCGGGCAACTGGTCAATGATTTTCTGCACGGCATCGATAAAGCCAAGGTCCAGCATACGGTCGGCTTCATCGAGCACCAGGGTCTCGACGCAGGCCAAACTCAATGCCTTGTTATGCAGCAAGTCCAACAGGCGACCCGGCGTTGCCACCAGAATATCCACTCCGCGCCGCAACTGCTCAACCTGAGGCTCCATCGGCACCCCACCATGAACCACCAGGGACGATACACTGAGCCCTGCGCCGTAGGCGCCCACCCGTTCGGCTACCTGAGCGGCCAGTTCACGAGTGGGTGCCAGAATCAGGGCTCGCACGCCATTGCTGTGCGCAGCCGATTCTGCCAAACGGTGCAGAATGGGCAGCGCGAAGCTGGCCGTTTTACCGGTACCGGTCTGGGCGGCGGCCAGCAGGTCCTTACCCTTAAGAATAGAAGGAATGGCTTTTTGCTGGACCGGTGACGGGGTCGCATAACCCTGGTCATTCAAAGCCTGAATAAGGGGTGCGCAAAGTCCCAGAGAGGAGAAGGCTGTCATTGGAAGTTACTCGATGAACGCCGGCTCCAACTGAGGGAGCGGGCCGGGAGGTATAAAGGCCGCAAGCATACCCGAAACTCCCCGGTGGGTCGACCGTTGCGGCGGTTTCGAACCCGTTGTCTCAGCAGCCTCCAAGCCACTGGCACCGCCACTCAATAAAAAGCCCGTAAACAGGGACTGGCAGGGGTATTCAACCCACCGATTGCCCGAGTCAATACTTATAGCGAAGGGCTATAAATTTCCAGAATTTCAGTCGTTTTATTGCAAAACAGAGAACACAAAACCGACTAAAATTATCTGCAATCTGTAACACCCACGAATGACTTTCAAAGCCATTCGGGTGTTCAGGCAACACTGGTTTTCGGACAGCTCCGATGACTTCGGACGAATTCTGGTTTTCGGACCAATCAAGCAGAGTTGCCTTATTCATGGACCGAACAGATCAGCAAGGAGACCGCTATGAATGCTTTTTATCAATGGATCATTACTCTCACAGGTATCATCCTGATGACGTTCAGCCCTTCGGGTATAGCGGCGAGCCATTCAGATCATCAGGCACCGAACTTTTCCCAACAGGAACTGCAGTCGATGTTACCGCCCTCCCCACCCTGGGATGGAGCCAGCACCCGGTTTATCGTCGATCCGGAACACCTGTGGGCCACTCCGGCCGAGGCCAGCGATTTTCAGGAGCTGGCGACCTATCCGCAACTGGTGGAATGGCTGCACCGCCTGGCCAGCGCGTCCCCCGATATTGAATTGGTGTCCCTGCATCAGTTTCCCAGCGGCGAGCATCTGTGGCTCGTGGTCGCTTCCCGAGAGACCGATAAAAAGCCCGCCAGCCTCAAGGCCAGTGGCAAGCCCACCCTGCTTGTCCAGGCCGGTATTCACCCGGGAGAGTCTATGGGAGTACAGGCCGGGCTTATGTTTTTACGGGACCTGAGCGTTCGGGATACTCAACGCGACCTTCTTAAAAAAGCCAACTTCCTCTTCGTTCCGGTACTGAATGTGTCGGGTTATCTGTCGCAAAGCCCTCACGGCAGAATCAACCAGCACGGCCCCAACACCAGTGGTAATCGGGCCAACAATCGTTGGTTAAACCTGAATCGGGACTTCGGCAAGCTGGATACACAAGAGGTTCGTGCCATGGTGGATATCATGAATCATTGGCAACCCGACTTCTTTGTCGATGCCCACTCAACCAATGGGCAAAACTATCAATACGATGTCACCTGGTGCGACAACGGTGCCAGCGGATTAAGCCCGCATCAATACCGCTGGATGAGAAAACACCTGCAACCTGCAATGGAAAAGAAACTAAAAAAACTGGGCCATATTCCAGGACCCTGTATCGATGCCAACGATGCGATGAAACCCGAAGCCGGCTTCTACCCTTATCTGTCCGATGGTGCCGCTTACTCAAACAACTACGCCGATCACCGGCACCTGCCCGCCTATCTGCTTGAGATTCATTCCTTGAAACCCTTCAAGCAACGGGTTTTAGGCGCGTACAGTTTTTACCAATCCCTTCTGGATACTTTGGGTAAAAAAGGCATGGAACTGAGAGCCAAAGCCAAGCAGGATCGCCAGGCGCGCATAGACCCCGTGCCAGTCACCTGGGATTACGATGATCCGGCCCCGCAAGCGGAATTTAAAAGCTTCGAATATCAGGTGGTAAAAAATCCATCCGTGGGCATTGAGCAAATTATCTGGAGCGACACAGTAGCTAACCTGCAGGTCGAAAAATCAGTACGCTCCACACCACTCAATCCCATTAAGCGACCCAGGGCCTATTACATTCCCTCCAGTTGGCATGAGGTGATCAGGCGCCTGAAAGCTCACGGCATACACACCGAAACCCTGACCGAAGAGGTGACTCGAGAGGTAGTCCGCTATCGCATGACCCACTTTGAAATTACCAACCCAAATCGAGAAGGTCGGGCAACCGCGAACGCCACGCCGGTACCGGAAAACCACCGGGTCACCTATCGCAAAGGCGATGTTCGGGTGAATACCGATCAACCTCTGGGTAACCTTGCCATCGCGCTGCTGGAACCTACCGGCGAATCCAGCTTTTTCTACTGGGGCTTTTTCAACTCTCAAATGACCACCCACGCTTACGGCGCAAACTACATTGTGACGCCCTACGCCGAACGTATGCTGGCATCGGACCCTGATCTGAAAAAAGCCTATGAAGAGCAGCAAGCGCAAGATCCTGATTTCATTAAAGACAGCGGCGCGGTGATCAACTGGTTTTTTGAGCGCATGCCATTTTATGAAGAGGAGGCCTTTCTGCTACCCATCGGCATTGAGCACTTTTAAACGATAACAGGACTCAAAATTAACACTGCAAAGAAATAAAAGATAAGCCATTTATAACCAATAAATCAGTTATTTATGGCTTACAACGGTTAGTCGAATCAAATTAAATGGGGTGTGCAATAATTGCTCGACATCTTGATATGTATCATGCTCCAATCCGCAACTTTGTACTAAAGTCTGAGACTTGGCTCACATAGACTTCCGTTGATCGAATCCAATAGCCGCCTGTAAATAGACAAGGATTGCATTTACTGCGAATAACTCTAACCCCTTGTTATCTAGTAGGTTTAGCTGTGATTAACCGACTGACCATTGCTCAAAAATTTATTCTTATCTCGTTGATTTTGTTATCAACCATGATCGTCATGACCACCTTGACGTCGGTTCACCTGACGAACATGCGAGGTAACATTCACCGTATAGAAAACATCAACTTACCTATCACCAAGGTGGTGGCTTCCATTTCAAACAACCAGCTTCAACAAGCCATTCTGTTTGAAAAAGCCAATAACTACGCGTTTGAAATGGAGATAGACCCCGACATTCAGCTCGAGTTTGACAAGGCAGTTGCCACGCTGGAAACCATTACCAAAGATTCCATAAAGCAACTAAAAGCTCTCGACAAACTGACCACCGAAGCAAATAACGATACAGCAAACATCAGCGACCAGGAGCAACTTAAAACCCTCAACCGGCATGTTAAGGAAGCCTTGGGCCAATACAGCCTGTGGACATCCCATGTCTCCGATGTTCTGAACAGCCTGAAAGAGTTTGATTTTCAAAGCGCTACCGCTTCTAGCGATAAAGTGATCGCCGAGGAGCCGGCCCTGGAAGAGAAACTGCATAGCATTTTAGTCGAAGTCGATAACTTTACCGACTCCTCCATTGCCGGGCTAGACAGTGAAAGCTCCAGCATTATCAGGGAGGGTATCCTGTTTATCATAGTCGCTTTTATAGCTGCTGGTGCGCTGCTGTTTTTTAACGTCAAATCGATTTCTCAGGATATTCGAAAGGTCAGATATTCCATCTCCAGAATGGGAAAGGGCGACCTTAATACCTACCCTATCGATAAAAACACGGGTAAAGATCTCAAAGTGATGCTGGATGATCTAGAGGATTTAAGAACCCAGCTGTCGACAATCATCAGCACTATTGTTGAAGAAAGTTCATCCGTCTCCGATTCAGCGCAAACGATGAATAAACTCGCCAACAACTCATTGGCCACCATTGAAAAAGAGCGTGCCGAGATCAACCTGCTGGCGATTGCCCTGAAGCAGATGGAGTCCTCTTCCAGTGAAATATCCCACAATGCGGAAAGCACCCAGGACGCGGGCAGAAAGGTTATTCAATTCTCACAAAGCAGTCAGGCTGATATGAATAACGCCGTCAATTCAATGGAAAAGCTGAACCAAAGCCTGAGACAAAGTGCCCAGCGGATTACCACCCTGGAAGAACAAGGCAACAACATCGGAACCGTACTGGATGTGATCAAAAGCATTGCCGACCAGACCAATCTGTTGGCGCTGAATGCCGCCATTGAGGCTGCCCGTGCCGGCGAGCAGGGTCGCGGATTTGCCGTCGTCGCCGATGAAGTTCGTACATTGGCCAAACGTACTCAGGACTCAACCAGCGAAATTGAAGAGATGATTGGCTCCTTCAAAAGCGAAACCAATGGTGCGGTAAACGCCATGAAAGAGAGCCAGGAATTTGCCCAAACCATGATGGATGCCGCGCAAACCTCCAAGAACAATCTGTTTGAAATTGGCGCATCCATGGAAAACGTCGATGAAGTGACCCAACTAACAGCCAGCTCGGCCGAACAGCAAACCAGCGTAATTCAGGAAGTAAACCGAAATATTGAATCGGTTAATAGCCTGGCGACAGACAACGTTAACGCTTCCAGCAAGGTCTCCAATGAAAGCCAAAACATGGAAGATATCTCCAAACGCCTGGTTGCTTCTGTGTCGTTTTTTAAAACTTCCGGATAATATCCGGCCTACAACAAAACGCCCGAGTATTGTTTTAAAGCGATACTCGGGTGTGCAAATTCTAGGGCACCTCTGATTAATTCAGATGAACTCTGGCTTTCAGGCGAATTCAGAATCGCGACGCGCCTTTGCAGTAAGGTCGAGACCTTTCAAAAAGGCGTAACAAAGAGGCTGGATTCGCCCGAAAGCCCCGTAGGGCGGTCCTTAAAATGGTTTTTCTCGGTGTTGAAGCCCTTGTCCAGGTCTCGACATGAACGGCGAGCTTCGCCTTGATAAAAACCATTTTTAGGATCCGCAGAGA
>NZ_JAKSDZ010000029.1 GCF_023509475.1 Aestuariirhabdus haliotis
CGCCTTTTTGAAAGGTCTCGACCTTACTGCAAAGGCGTGCCGCGATTCTGAATTCGCCTGAAAGCCAGAGTTCATCTGAATTAATCAGAGGTGCCCTAGATCTGACCGCCTGGATCTGAAGGCTTACTGGCTTTTTGTTCCTGCTCTGGATCCTGTTTGCCGGTCACTGGCATCTCATCCACCTCTTCCCAGCCGGTAAACATCGCCTTTATGTGCGCAAACACACTATGCCCGGTGGTCGTGAGATACACATGACCGACAAAGAAGATAACGATCAGGTAGGCCGCCGCAGTATGGATCCATGCCACGGTTCCCAGCTCCAGTCCCGTTAATCCCCATCGCGTCCAATCGCTGTAAAACAGGTAAAGTAAACCGGACAACCATATCAGTGGAGCCATAATCACTTTGAATAACAAGTAGGCAAGTCTTTGCAGTGGATTATGCTTTTGCAAAGCCGAGGCCCTGAAAGGATGGGGTTCACCTTTAAACATATCGATTGCGTAATAACGAGCGACCGCCACCAACTTATCCGTGGTTGGAATATAGTGACGCCATTCACCGGTAGTCAGATGCCAGAATATCGCAAACACCCATAAGCCTATCAACAGCCAGGCACTGAGCGTATGCAGGGCCATGGCATCCTCAATACCCATAGCGCGATAACTGCCATGAATTTCAAAACCGGTAAACAGCATAAGCACTATTAATAGTGCTTGAGCCCAGTGCCAGAAACGCTCAAACCTCTTGAATACATAAATCCGTTGCTGGCGTACAGGTGATCTACGGGGCTGCTGTCGGGCCATAAGAATACGGCCGACAGAGTGAATCGCCACTCCGATGCAGGTTGCAACCAATAGCAGTAAAGCTATTCTGTCCAGCCAGGGAGAGCCATCTCGACCAGGGATATAAACCCCTCCCACCTCATGCAGTACACCCTGCACTGTATGACATTCGCCGCAAGTCAGCGCTTCATCAGCGGGCGCGACCATATGGGATAAGGGCCACAGCATTTCAGTCTCTACAAAACCGTATTGACCGCTGTAGGGCTTATCAACCGCTTTCATCCCCAGTGAAATGGCCTGATCCCAGTCAAAGGTGTTCCAATAGCCTTTTTCCCCGACGGTTAACGGAGCCACCAGCCTGTTGAATTGACTATCGTAAGGCTGTTTTCCTCGCATCACCTTGACCGGCCAGATGCGTGCCCGGGGGTTATTAGCATCCCCGCCAAAACGATTAATTGGCACAACAGACTGGGGGTCTATCTCATCGTCCAGCAGGGTGTAGCGTACGTTCCCATCAAACCAGCGGTATTCAGGGCGAGTCTGGATCTGCCATTGAAACTCCCCCTTTTTGGAACTGTAAATCTCCTGGCCTTGGTCATCCTCCTTTCCAAAAGGCCTACCATCGTCCGCCATGACACCGGCCTTGGACCAGTCCCACCAGGATTTGGTGGCATAATCACCGCGAGAATAGCGCGGAATATGGCAAGTCTGACACGCGATCCGATTCGCATGACTATTCAGTTTCGGGGTCTTCTCATGCGGTTCCCCGCTATGGCAGACACGACAACTGGAACGCCCGACCTCCTGCTTACCGGGAATGGCTATACCCCGATCATCATTGGCATTAGGGCCATACCGACTACCGGAAACCTCATGTTGATCGCTGCGATGGCAGGTAGAGCAGGAAAAATCGAGTCCATCTGCATCCATATGCACATCGACAAAGAAATCGGGAGCCGCCAGAGTTGGATCAATATCTCCATGTTTGACGGCCTTGGCGCCGCCACCGGCAAAATGACAAGCACCACAACTACGCCGGGTCGTCGGCCCTACACTTTGGGCATATTTCTCAAGCTTTGGTCGGCGCTTTCCTGGCGTGCGAAGCTCGCTGCGAGAGTAGAGCCCTGTTGTTTCATGACAGACCAGACAATCAACCGACTCTTCCGATGTAAAATCAAACTTACCCTCTTCCCAACCATAACCGATATGACAGGATGAGCAGGCTGCAATATTGGGAGTGGCTCCCAGACAGAAGTTATTTACTACATGTTTCTTGCCCAGCAACTGTCCGCTATTCGGATTTTCATATTCCCAGGTCCAATGAGTCGATTTATGAATCTGTTTTGCGGCCAGGGTATGGCAACCCAGGCAAGCTTTGGTGACTTCGGGCCCCGTTTCGAACTTTACCTGCAGTTGGTCAAATTGGGTATGATCAGCTGTGGATGCCAGTGCGTATCCAGGGCCCACAAATAACTGCCCAACCAGCAAAGCAATAAGCAGCAGTGCCCTCAGCCAAATAGAGGGATAACTGGCTTTAACCAAGAGCACCATATTGCAAACCATGAGCGAATCCTTATGCACACAAGAGGGGGTCATAACTACAGCCCCCATAGACAGAACTGACCAACAAGCCCGTTAAAACCAGGGCTGTTCTTAATCCACCGGTGTTGCTTTGGGTGCACGCCCGTCTGCAAAGAATTCGACGTTGGCATCGAGAAAATAGACATCAAGGTTATCCCGACCCATTTTCACAATGTCGTAGGCTTCACCACTACGCGCACCTGTTGCACAAAAGAAGACTATCGGCTTATCAGAGGGCAATTCATCAACAGCTGACTCAACATCATCCACTGTCAAATTGGCGGCCTTGGCAAAATGGCCATCGGCTTCCAGCTCTTCTGGATCTCGAACGTCATACCAGTAAATGGAGTCAGGTTTGTTCATGGTTAACTCGGTGAAAGAAGCAATGCTGATGGTGCCATCATCTTCTCCCGATTCGATACTGACAGTACTTTCACCACCACTTCCTTGCATCCCTGAGTCACCATAGGCTTGCTTCCACTCGGGGTAACCGCCTTGAAACAACCTTACTTTGGTGTACCCCAAGGCTATGGCTTTATCGGCTGATTTAGTACTGAGAGTGCACTTATAACCACCACAGTAGTAGATCAGCTCAGTACTCTTATCGACGGGGAGCTTTGCTACATTCCCATCAAATTGACGCTGCGGAATGTTGATCGCCGTTGGCACATGACCCGAGGCAAACTTCCTGGCGGGACGAGCGTCAATAATAACGGAAGGAGCTCCCTTATCGATCAATGCTTTTACATACGCAGCGCTCACCCCTGGGGTGTGACTATTTTTTAGCCAATCCGGATAACCGGCCGCGTAGACTTTGACATTGCTGTACCCCAGAGCGACGGCCTTGGCAGCGGACTTATGACTCAATGAACATTTCATACCTCCACAGTAAAAGATTAGCAGGCTCGACTTATCCTGAGGCAACGCACCGGTCATCTTGGCAAACTGGGAGTCGGAGATATTAATAGCAGGCACGATATGCCCTTTTTTGTATTTTCTCGATGGCCTCGAATCTATGATCATCACATCCTTTTTCGGGGGCACTGTGGCATATTGCGATACAAATTCAACATCGACTGTATCGAAGAACCACCATACTGGCTTTTCCTCACCCGAAGCCGAATTTGCTACCGAGGACAGGCTTGCCAGCACTGATATAAGCATCACTGTAAATAGACGTTTCATGGCCTTCTCCTTACCCTGTTTGTAACCTCACTATTCCGTTATTTGGTTAGCTAAGCATCCTGATATTGCTTCTCAATTAGAGTCAAAAAAAATAAACGGAAAGCGCAAAAAAATACGATCCTAATAGTCTCATTAATTATCGGGCTCGGGCTTTTATCTGTGACCAGAGTCACCAAACCCATAATGATTCAGGCAATAGAACTCGATAACTTATATTTCCCTGAGCTGGATCAAAAGGGTCCAATAAATGGTAAAAAAAATTAATAACAGAACAGGAAAAATGAACCCTTACAGGAACAAAAAAATCAACATAAGGAGCCATCAACCAAACCAAAGAATGGTCAGGCATTCATTATTTCAATCAAGAAAAATACAGCTCAGAAAGGGGCTCTTAGCTGTCAACGAGGAGGGATGGAATAGAGATTCAAAACGAATATAGTACTTAAAAAAACCAGAGAACTAATCACTAACAACCAAATTTCGACCTGCTTCCTTTGCTCGATAAAGGTTTTCATCCGCTTGTTGAAGCATGCCATCCAGAGACTGCCCAGGAAGCATGCTCAGCCCACAACTGATAGTCACAAAGAGTTCACCTTGTTCGGTCGGAACTCCCAGATCCGAAACCAACTCGCGAAAGCCATCCAACAGACGAAACGCTTTGCTCTCCTCCAGACCAACCATAAAAACACAGAACTCTTCCCCTCCCATTCTTGCGGCTATAAATCGGGAAAAAGTACGTTTTAGCTCTCCGGAAACAGATTTGAGTACTTCATCCCCAACCGCATGACCGTAGGTATCATTAACCTGCTTAAAGTGGTCAATATCGATCATTGCAACAGATATTAATTTCTGCTGCTTGCATGCGCTGTTATATAAGGGTTGCGCTTGATCAAAAAAGTAACGCCTGTTATCCAACCCGGTCAAATAGTCCTGATTGGCCATATTACGCACTGCTATCAGTAACTCTCTCTGTTCGATATTATGCATTACTCGGCAATGCAACTCTTCGTGATAAAAGGGCTTCTTGAGAAAGTCGTTGGCACCAGCCTTGATAAAACGGGCCGATAGCGATTGCTCACCTGCAGACAAGCCAATAATCAACAGATCATCATAAGCGTTATTCTGGCGAATCGTTTTCACCAACTGACAACCATCCATTCCCGGCATAGTATAATCAACGATCATCAAGGTGAGATCCGAATGATCCTTGAGTAATTCAAGTGCCTGCTCAGCGGATTCCGCAAGAATAACCGAATAAAGATGCGTGCGCAGAATCCCTTTCACAAACAAGCGAGCGGAACTGGAATCATCCACGACCATCAGCTTCATCGTTTGATTTCGTGACAACTTTGCCAGCAACCCTATTGCGTACTCGTATGAAAAACGGCTCTCTTTTTCAACGTAGTCAACGACACCATTAGCGAGCATCTGCTCACGTTGCACCTCATTAAAACGACCGGTAAGCACAATCGTGGGTATATCGCACTGACGTATGTAGTCTACGGCCTGGCCATCGGGTGCATCCGGTAAGTTGATATCAACAATAGCAGCGAAAAACTGATCTGAACTGTCTTCAAGCAATATTTCAACTTCAGCGAGGGTAGCCGCATAAACAGGCTGAAATTTCGTGCTTTGCCTGAGAAGGTAATCCATAACTTTTAACACTGTGGGACTGTCTTCAACAATGAGCACTTGTAACATGGAGAACCCTCGATTGATAAACATGAGTCATGGACAAGCAGATACCTGACTACTCCCCGTCTATACGATTTACAAACTTATTATGCATAGACATATTATGTATAGACGTATAAAGCCTTAAACACCCAACCGAGTACCTGCCAACTCATTTGCGCAGGGGTTTAATGCCTTTTACCACCAGATGCGGAATCAGCCGATAAAATGGCATGCGCAAATGGTGCCCTCTAAGATATACCAACCATTCCGCCAAACGCTCATCCCACCGAACAGGGTGCTCGGCAGCAAGACAAAATACCCTGAAATAAGTCCAATCCATGAACTTGCGTGCCCATTCAGGAGGGGCAATAGCCTCGAGCTGTTCCATGGCTTTGGAATCCAGAGGCGTCCCGAGATAACGCTGGCCATAGTGCAGACCATAAAACAGCGGTCGCAACAGATGTAGCTCCCCTGCCCGATCAAACACATTTTCCCTTTGCGACTTGTCCAATTCACGGTATAGCAGGTCAACATCGACTAAACCACGAAGCCCCTGTTTGACTTCACCCTCATGAAACAGATGACTGGTACTATGCAGCAAGCGGTCAACCGGACTCAAAATACAATGTCCGCTGGCCAATGTCGTAGCCTGTTCAAATAACCTCGAAGCATCGGGAACATGCGCCGCCGTGCGAGGCAAGATATTATGATGCAAATCCAGCACCGTTCTTCTTTTCACATGCACCATGGGAGGTAATTCATGCATCCAACGGCGATAATACTGTTGGTCATACGTCGTTGTATGAGTTGAGACCCAGCCATGATCTCGCAGTAGCTGTTCGGTTTCTTCAATACGAGATTCGGGCACCAGAAGATCCAGATCTGAAAACAAACGTCCGGCAGCATTCGTACAACCTGCCAACTGATAGGCAGCCCCTTTAAGGTAGAGGTGTGGAATTGATTCCGGGTATAAAACCCTTTCGAGGCACTCCACTTCGTGGCTCAGGGCACGTTGTTGCGCTTGCATTTGTACTGCAACGCTGTCGAGCTGGAGTCTTGCAAAATCGGGTAACTCCAATGACTCAGAATGAGTTGATATCAAGACCTGAAGGCGTCCGGTAAGCTCAGCCTCACGGGCACTACGCAACAACCCATCCCACTGCGCTTCATTCAAAGCACCCATTGTCGAAGGCGCGCGCAAGACATCCAACAATAGGGTATTCAAGGCAATACCCCTGGCAATTCAGCACGGCTTAACGTTGAATCCAGAAGCTGAACAACCTCATCCAGATTTGAATAATGCAGCTCATAGCAAGGATTCGGCTGAATAAGCCTAGTCAAAGTATCAAAACCCGATTCACCATGCAGTTGATAATTAAATGCCTGTTCCTGCAACTGCATAAAGGCATTGCCCTTTGGCATTTCATGCAATTCGGTTGCCTTGCCCGACTGGTAGTGGGGGAAAAGCACCCATCGAACCGTCGCACTTTGAAGTCCCTCATGCAGCCTGGGATCTGGGGGACGGGCATGAGCAACTGAGCCTTTCTGAGTATCCTCAACCACCTCGCCCAAAGTTAAGTTCGGTGCAAAGTCGCGGATTACCTCAATCGACTGGTTTTTCAAACTGATCGGCCGAACAAAGCCCTGTATCCGTTGATCGACAGGATCAACTAAGGCCAATTCATCCGATAAAAGGCGCCAGCCTCGCGCTACTAGCGCTGCACAGAGGGTGCTTTTGCCACTCCCCGATGCACCTGGCAATAACAAGGCATCGTCCCCTTTAGCGACGACTGCACAATGTAAAATCAAATACCGATGGAGATGATTCGCAACACACCAGTTCATCCCCCATTCTAAAAATGCGAAGCTTTGATTACGAGGCAACGGTTTAAAGGGACGTAGGCGATCCAGGTAAAAATTCACTTGAGGGCGAAACAGCTTACGCAAGCCATTCACAGCGCAGATACGCAGATGAAAATCGGCCCAGTCGCCATCAAGCGCCACGGGATAGTTGGCATAAAGGGCTGCCACACCGGAGGCAAGTGCTGTCTCAGAACTACGAATATGGAATAGGAAAGGCCAAGCCCGCAACCAGATGCCCCGATCGCGTAATGCTTCTTCTAGTTGATTCTGCTGGAGGTCTACTACTCGCATTCCCTGGCTCTGACAATCCCCAGATATTCCAGATTCATAATCAGCCGGAATAGGGGAATTTGCAAGCCGGAAGCCTCAAATGCCCGAAGCGACGAACAGGACATCCCTTCGTCAGCCAAGCGCTTTATAAGAGATGCAGCATCACCTTCTAGCAAATGGGTATCGCCACTGCCGACGTCATAGGCAATCACTTGCTCATCAAAGGAGCAGAGACGAATGGCTGGGGATAAGGTCAGATCGGCAGGTGCACAACAGCTCAACCGGAGCCTCGCTGGTTCAGCATCTCATAGAATTTTTTCAGGTTACTACCACCAGGGCCCCTGCCCTGATTCCAGTAAGAGATAATGTCATCTGGAGTGTAACCAAAACTGACACCCGACTGATTAGCAAAATAGGTTGCATTAAGAATGGCAGCGACAGCGTGAGCACCAAGCCGCTCCCGATCTTCATTACCTCGCATCTGCATAACTTCCAGCATGCTGGGATTATTGCGAAAATAGCCGTTGCGGAAGGCAAAAACGTCATTAAATCGTGTGCCTCCGACAACCTTTAGATTCGGCGTAGCGCCGCGGCTATTAGGAGACCAGGCATCACCTTGAATCTCCCCTGGAGTATAGGGCTCGGGCCAATCCATCAAGTGGGTTTTCCAGAAACCAGGCGTCAAGCCGGCACAGACTTCCGGGCCCCCTGGGGCCGAGAGGTTGCCAGACATCATGCCCGATACCGTACATTGATTACCCAAAACAGGTCGGCTGACAGCGGTCAGAATGAAAGGTGTCGCACCTATCAAGGATTTCTGTAAAAACCCACGACGCGACGCCCCTTTATCAACATTCGATTGTGTTGATAATTGCTTGCGGTTATTAGATCTCGATTCCATGATCACTTTTTCCGTTTTCTACGGGAAACTGCCCCGCTACCTACAGGCAATGCAATAAACGCTCCAAAAACCAAGGCTTCCCTTATATCAATAAGTTAGGAAAGCCTACGCTCTCTTGAATCTGAAAAGTGTAAAATTCGTTGACAAAATAGCCTGGCGAACCACAAATATCACTGAGCCGCATCAGTGTGGTACAGCTTTTACTGTCTCGCAAGTGGTCGTGAAGGATCGACAATCCACTCACTCCAGGAACCCAGATATAATTTACCCAGGGGCAGGCCGGCCAGTTCCATAGCGAGCAAGTTATGACAAGCCGTCACCCCGGAACCGCAATAACAAACCACCGCTCTCGGCTCCGATTCAAAGGGCAAAAATCGCTGTTTCAAACTCTCCATCGACTTGAATCGACCATCTTCTCGAAGGTTTCCCTCAAAAGGGTAATTCAGAGCACCCGGGATATGACCCGCCACCGGATCGATCGGCTCCTGCTCACCTCTGAATCTTATCGCGGCCCTGGCATCGACCAAGCATAACGACTGGCTGTGAAGTGACGACTCGACATCATTGGTTGTCATCAACATATCGAAATCGGGCCGTGGCTCAAAATCACCAGGGACATCGGGCTCAGAGAGCTCGTTACTAATCTCGCCTCCGATGGTAAGCCAGGCTTGATAACCACCATTAAGAACGGCTACAGATTCAAGACCCAGAAAGCGAAGCAGCCACCACAGTCTGGCGGCCATGGCACCATTGTTGTCGTCATAGACAACAACCCGGGAGTTATTATTCAGGCCACAATGGCGTAAAAAATCGCTGAGTGTCAGCACGTCCGGCAAGGGATGCCGCCCGGTTTTTCCTTTTATCACCGGCGCCGACAATTGAGTCTCCAAATCGGCAAACCAGGCGCGCGGAATGTGCCCGGCGTTGTAGGAGCAAAGACCGTAGTCGTCGTCCCCAAGGCGGGCTCGACAATCAAACAGAACCAGCTGTGGATCTGAGAGCAGCTTCTGCAAATCATATGCTTCGATAAGTCCCTTTCGATACGTCACCATATTGCTTTCTTTCCTCCATTAAGCCGCAATGATTATCCGCCACCTTGTGATCTAACCAGCAGAATCCATACTGGGCTTTGTTTAGTCTGAGAGCGTTTACTCTAAAAATGAACAGCTGAACTGACTTGATACCACTGTTATAGTTAATCGAAATAAATACACTAAACAAGCATATTTTTATTTATGAGCAACCTGACCGAACTTACCATCACAACGGCAGACGGTGTTGGAAATAGACTGACTCTCTACCGCAACCCGGAGAATGTCAAAGCACCGATCATTCTTTGCATGCCAGCAATGGGGGTGCGTGCGGATTATTATCAGGCTCTGGCACAAGCCCTTTGCGATAGCGGTTTAAACGCGGCAACCGCCGACTTGCGAGGTATTGGCGCCAGTTCGGTAAGGGCTTCCCGCAGAGTTAATTTTGGCTATGGCGAGATGCTACAACAGGAATGGCCGGCAATGCTAAACAGCCTGCGAGAGATATTTCCTGAAAACCCTGTTTATCTACTAGGGCACAGCCTGGGGGGACAGCTCAACACACTGTTCTTGGCCGACAATGCTGACCAAGTCGACGGTATGATCTTGATAGCAGCCTGCAATATTCACTTCAAAGGCTTTCACCGCCCCCTACGCACACTACTGGCGACCCAATTTCTGTTTCTTGTTAGTCAGGTCATGGGCTATTTACCCGGCAAACAGCTCGGCTTTGGTGGCCGCGAGGCAAGACAGCTGATTAAGGAATGGGCCCATTGTGCCCGTACGGGGCACTATAAACTGAAGTCCCATGACGACACATTGGAAGAAAAACTTGCCGAGGTAAGGTTACCGGTGATGGCCATATCCTTCGAAGAGGACTGGATGGCGCCCAGGCAAGCGGTTATAAAGCTCTATGACAAGCTCGCGACCGCGGACATCACCCACCAGCACTTGGATGGCAAAGCGTTAGGCATCGAACGCCTCAACCATTTTAACTGGGCCAAGGAGCCGGCTCACTTGGTGCAACGCATTCGGGCCTGGCTGGAGCATCAATCAGGAGTCGTTCTTCCCGATCGCAGCTAACATCGGTAACGGGCAACCCAGCACCTCAGCAATCGTACGCAGTACCTGCAACTCCGTCACTAACACCCGATTATCGGCGACCACAATGCCTTTGCAAGCTTCCAGAAAGCGTTTTTTTGCCTGAGGCTGAAGAGCAACCAAAGCAAAAAGCGCCGAGGTTACCGCTGCAGGTTTCAAACGCTCTGGAGGAATCAATCCTGCATCCTTCACTCCAACGATACGATAGGCCAACGAACAACTGGCGGCAGACTCTTTCACCGGCAAACGCCCGGCAAAAGCGAGCCAGGAAAACAGTAGCCTCAGATTACGCAGCTGGGGTTGTAACTGTTTCGCACCTTTGGGCAACGATTTCACTCGCAGTTGATGCTGCACCAATGCCTGTAAAGCCCACTCAAAATGGGATAACTTTCCGTCGGCTGCCACCAACTGTTGTACACAATGAATCAGCTGGCTGCGCAGATCAGATGGTTGGCGCTTGAGTATTGGCAGGCAAAGGTTCAGCAGTGTCAGACGCTGCAGTGATGGCAACGCATCCAGCGGTTTAGCCAGCGAGCATATCCTTGAAAAACGCGGCTCTGACCATTGGTTTTTGAGCACGGACAACTGTTTCTGGCGCACCTCACCATCGGTGCTTAACAGCAAACCTGAGACGATCGCCAAAGCTCCGTTCGGCTGATGAGCATGAAGCTGTAACTCTGGTTCAATACCCTGCAGCAAATTCCGAGCGCTACTCCGCTCGGCCTGTCCAGCATTACCCACCTGCTCCAATGAAATACGTTCGGCGGAGATGCTATCAATATCAGCCAAACCGCTTACCGCGGAGGGTACAGCCGCCGAGACCGACCGGGTGTCGAATGCGCTCACCTCGCCCACCCCTTCCAGGAAATCACCTCGCCATTGCGGTTCAAGGCGCAATATCCGTTGCGGCAAGGGAGGATGGGTGGCAAACAGACCACCTACCCAGCTACTAACCGCCCTGGAGAACATCATATGCCCCACATCGGCCGCCATCGGTGTTGCTAACTCGGAGCCTGACGGGTATCCACCGATACGCTTCAAGGCACCGGCCAGGCCACGGGTATTGCGTGTGTACTGAACAGCACTGGCATCCGC
Source organism: Aestuariirhabdus haliotis (assembly GCF_023509475.1). Lineage (NCBI taxonomy): Bacteria > Pseudomonadati > Pseudomonadota > Gammaproteobacteria > Oceanospirillales > Aestuariirhabdaceae > Aestuariirhabdus > Aestuariirhabdus haliotis. The sequence goes on from NZ_JAKSDZ010000029.1 coordinate 11,487, forward strand.
TAAAAACTCGCGCTGGCGAGACACGCCGGAGCGGATCAGACTGGCAAAAAACACACCGCTATAACCAATCACCAACAGTCCAATTCCGACCAGCGACACAGCTCCAGAACCCTTGCTGTTGGAGCTATAACGTTGCCCACGCAAGACATTCATGCCAAGACTGGAGATCATGGTGATACCGTACAACACCCCCATCAGCCTCAGATTAAGACGACTGTCGCCGTGCACCAAATGGCTGAATTCATGGGCCACCACACCCTCGAGCTCATCTCGATCCAGACGTTCAACACAGCCTCGGGTAAAACCCAAGGCAGCATCATCCAGCGATAAACCAACGGCAAACGCATTGATAGCCGGTTCATCATCAAGAATATAAACATCGGGTACCGGTGTACCACTGGCGATCGCCGTCTCCTCAACAAGGTTACGCAACACTTGCTCGCGCAGAGTAGCCGGTGTCTCTGCCACGGAACGCCCTCCCATCGACTGCATCAAGGCTCCGGCCCCTTTACTGAGCCGGAACAGTTTGATCAATGAGCCCAGTAGAACAATACCGCCGATACTGACTAAACAGCCGAAAAATAGCTTGGGTGTCAGATAAAAGGTGAACGGATATGTCAGATGCGTCGCCTGCTGGGAATACCAGAGCAAGCCAGCCATCATCAAAAAGGCAATCAACACCAGGGCCAGCACCGCAGCGCCCATCATCAGGATCAACCATAGGCTTTTGCGTCGCGCATCGTCCTGCGCCTTAAAAAAATCCACGACAAACTATCCTTTGTAGACCAACTGCGATCAGGCGAGCGGGATCAAAACGACACGCTGGGAGCTTGCTTGATCTGCTCAGCGTCATCGAATTCCAGCAAAGTCGCATCCAGAGGGTGACCAAAGGCTCCGGCAAACACAACCTGCGGAAAGCTGGCGCGGAAAATGTTGTATCCGGTAACGGCATCATTGTAAAACTGGCGAGCCTTGGCGACTCGATTTTCGGTGCTTTGCAACTCTTCCATCAAGCGAAGCATCGTCTGGTCAGCTTTAAGATCGGGGTACTGCTCCATGGTGACATTCAGCCCCTGCAACGCTCCCAGTAGCGCACTTTCCGCTCCGGCTAGCTGCTTAACCGCCTTGCCATCAACTTTTCCGCCCATCGCCTGGAGCAAGTTTGCTGCGCTGTCTCTGGCCTTAATAACTTTTTCCAGAGTTTCACTTTCGTGTTTAAGGTAACCCTTGGCCGTATTGACCAGGTTGGGAATCAGGTCATGTCGGCGCTTGAGTTGCACTGAAATCTGGCCAAAGGCGTTCTCATAACGATTCTTTCGGCTTACCAAACCATTAAAGATGCTAACCACATAGAGAATCAGCGCCCCTACGACGGCCAGAAAAACCATAAAACCAATATCCATACTGCGAACTCCCTGTTACTGGCTGAGTGGACTGTCGACCACCTCTTCCTCATTGATAATTACTTTATCTTTCAACACCTCTTCAACATCGACACCGTCCACCATCACAGGCTCTCTCACGATAATGCGTATCGTTTCCTGACCAGTTACCGGTGTTGTCACCGTCGAACCTGACGTGCCCTGAGGCGAAGATATTGCTGTAGACTCCGGTTCTGTAAGGGGCGGAGCAGTGACCTCAGGTGACACCCCGGCCTGTTCCCCGGTGTTGTCCGCCGGTACCGAAGGCGTGAGCTGTTCAACTGGCACAGCCTGTTCGCTGGTATCAGCCGATCCATCATCCAGTTCAACGCCCGAAAACCACCAACTGACAAGAACGACCAAAATGATGATGGCAGCGACTATCGCTATCGCCATACGCGTCTCTCGGCTCATCCTGTCTCCCTGCGAATTATTCAGCCTCTATTAAAAGTGAAACAGCCGCTGGACGCCAGCGCCAAAGCATAAATTACTGCTAAGATGAGAAAGAATCAGCACAATCCAAAGCACCATGCGCCCTTTCCACTACGCCTTTGAAAGCAACCCGGCTGCCAAGCTTTCGCCTGTCAGTTTTCCAAGCGACAAACATCTGCCCGAACCCCAACCAAAGCAGCTGCTTCTCTGCGTTCGGTGCCGACACATCATCAGTGATGCGGATGAGCTGTGCGCTATAGAGGGGTTCACAGAACATCTCCAAATCAACCCTGCCGGTATCAAGTTTTGCTTTCTAAGTCTGAAAAACGCCGACGGTTGCACTGTCAGCGGGCAAGCAACGAACGAGGCTAGCTGGTTTATCGGCTACCAATGGCAGTTTGCCCATTGCTCAGCTTGCCATGCTCATCTGGGCTGGTATTTTCTAGGCCGACAACCGACTTTCTTTGGTTTGATTAAAAACCGGCTGTTTCTGGAATAGACCGGCTTCAAGCGTCAGAAGACGTCTACCTCACGCACTAATCCTGCTGAAATCCAGGTAAGAGTGCGAGCCGAGTACTGATATACTTGCGCCCCGTAACAGGCAGAAGTAGCAGCGAAGATATGCAAATCATTTTTATTCTGGTGGAACCGGTGCTGGCCGAAAATGTTGGCGCAGCCGCCAGGGCCCTGAAAACCATGGGGTTTGACCAGTTGCGCCTGGTCAACAGCCAACGACACAGGGAAGACAAAGCCCGCTGGGTTGCCCATGGCTCTGGAGACATTCTGCAACAGGCACAGAGTTTCCCTGATCTGAAAAACGCTATCAACGACCTTGATCTGGTGATTGGGACAACCGCGAAAAAACGCCACCAACGTAACTATATTTATCCGCCCCAGGAGCTGAAACCCTTTATCACCAATAAATCTGACAATATTCGGGTGGGCATTCTGTTCGGACGAGAGGATCAGGGACTGGCAAACGATGAAATTTCAAGCTGTGACCTGTTAACCAGTATCCCCCTTGCCGCCAGCTACCCTTCACTCAATCTTGGTCAGGCCGTGATGTTATACGCCTGGGAACTGAGTCAGTTAAATCCGCGCGAGGCGATTAATCAGCAAGACACTGAAGAAAAGTCACAGCTGCGCGCTCTGCAGCAAAAGCTGAAAAGATTATTAGTTTCCATTGATATTAATGACACCTCGAAAGAAGCGCTTTGGATAGAAGAGCGACTTGGGGTTTTAGCCGAGCGCGACATTCACCTTATGCATACCCTGGTCAATAGCGTACAGCGCTCCCTATCCAATAAACAACCTACTCAATCTGATAATGACGAGACAGAAGCGCCTTAAACTCTTTCACCACCTGTAACCCTTCACGCAGCAAATCTCGCTCCAGCCTGTTTAATTTCTTGACCTCGATCTGGTTAGCGCCAATATTGGCCGCCGCCGGATCATTCAAACGGCTCATCTGTTGCTTTAGACGAATTTCAACAAACAGGCTCATCGCTTCGCTGACATTATCGGCCGTCGCCTCTTCGATCACACGGGCTTTCACCAGTGCTTCCAGCCGCTTGTAGGAATTGGTATGGGTTATCTTATTTTCCAATGCCAGGGTTCGTAAGCCATTTACCAGAGGGAAGATCCCACCTTTCTTGATATCGATACCCTCGTTAGAGGTTTTTAAATTACCAAAGAATGTTAACGGGGTACCAAACTCCAGAGACCCTCTTGCCATATGCCCCAGAGTAACCAAATCCTGGCGAGGTTGATCGAACAGCCGTTTCTGCCATTTTTTAAACAGTTTTTTATCACCCGCGATAGGATGAGCATCAACCACAATAGCCAGATCAATCATCACATCAGGCGTCGGCATCGCAAACCAGTTACCAATCTGTTCCTGCCAACGCTCTTCATCCATTACCCATTTAGGGTTATTTACCATCACTTTACCCGGGCAAGGAGGAAAACCAAACGACACCAATTCATCCGAAAAGCTATTCAGTAAATTCGGCAACTCAGCAAAAACAAAACCATTCCGAACAATCAACGCATTATCCTGATCGGTTTTTAAAATTTGCTCTCCGCGCCCTTCGCTGCCCAGCACCAACAAGCAGGTATTGTTTAGCACTTCATCGGGCATAATAAATCGATATAGCTTGGACATAATACGAGCATTCAAGGCTGCCAGCAGATCCATAGCAAAGGGAATTCGCACTCCCAACTCGATCAGGGACTCCACCAAACCATTCAGGTCCTGTGCCGCTCTGCGTAACTGGGAAACCGAAGTGGCCTTTTCAATCTGCAACCCAATCACATGGGAGTGACTCGAAAAGAAGGACAGTATATCGGTCAGCTCGACAATACCGGCCAGCTTTTCCTGATCCATGACCACAACACGCTCAATATTATGACGAGTCATCATAACCAGAGCATTAAAGAGAAAATCTCCCTTTTCGACACATACCAGCTTATAGCAAGCGTAATTGCCCACTGATTCATTACGATCGGCATCTTCAACAATCAAGGCTTTAAGAAGGTCAGTGCCTGTGATCATGCCGTATTTCCGATCTTTTACGACCAGCACACAATCCTGCTTTTGATCACGCATTTCCCGAACGGTCTGGTCGATACTGGTTTCCGCAGACAACACCAAAGGCTGGCGCATGCAGTCCGAATCAATTTGGGAAATCATAAAACTGTTCGCATCCCGAGAACGGGCCGAACGATTCCAAAGTTTGGCTTTGGCAGCCAAGCGCTCACGAAAAAAATTGCCGAAATTTTTATTATCCGATATCAGGGAGACAAAGCTGGGTTTGTCCAGGGTAAAGCAGCTTGTTCTTTCCAGCGCTGTAAAGCGATGCTGACTGATACCATTCATTATCGCCAAGGCACCAAAACAATCATCGGCAATGTAATGGGTTATCATCCCTTCACCGTCTTCGGCATTAGGATCGGTTTCCCCGACCACCCCTTGTTGAACAACATAAAACTCTTCAACAATCTGATCAGCATCGAAGATAATCGTTCCGGGTTCATAGTCACGAACTCTCAGATGACTCAGGAGATAATCGAGTTCTTCTCGGGAGAGATATTTAAAAGGGGGGTGTTGAATATCCAGAGAATGTCCGCTGGCTACGACGTCAGACATCAATCCGTCTCCTTTTTATTAATGATATCGGATCAGCATAGTTCATTCATCCAACAGATGTTATGACCTGTGCCCTAGGTTTCATCATTGCAATTTTACTACTTTGAACTACCGAACCATGCTTCGGACATCGATAGTAAAACAGGCCTCATCGATAGATCACTCAACAGCATTCCTTAATAAAAAAAGGGAGCCGAGGCTCCCTTTTTACTGGCTCATGGCATCACTCAGTGAGCGTGAGCAGTTCCGGCACCGCGAGGTACACGGATGTCTTCAACAATGTGCTGGATCTCCTCGGGAGGAGGAGGTGTCATGCTGGACACGACATAGGCAACAACAAAGTTAAAGATCATACCCAGGGTACCAATACCTTCTGGAGACACACCAAGCAACCAGTGCTCTGCATTGTTATCGCCAGGAGCGATGAACTTGAAGTACACGATGTAGGAGAAGGTGAAGGCCAGACCAACCGACATACCGGCAATTGCACCCTCTTTGTTCATACGCTTGTAGAAGATACCCATCAGGATAACCGGGAAGAAAGAGGCCGCAGCCAAGCCGAAGGCGAAGGCGACCACCTGCGCCACGAATCCAGGTGGATAGATACCAAACAGTCCTGCAATGGTAATGGCTACAATCGCAGCACCCCGCGCAGCTAACAGCTCCTGTTTCTCGCTGATATTCGGCGCGAAAGTTTTCTTCAACAAGTCATGAGAGACCGCCGTCGAGATTACCAGTAGCAGACCCGCTGCCGTCGACAGCGCTGCTGCCACACCACCGGCCGCTACCAGGGCAATAACCCAGTTCGGCAAGTTGGCAATTTCAGGGTTAGCCAGCACCATGATGTCACGATCGACATACACTTCGTTGGCAAATGGCGCCTTACCTATTGGCTGAGCTTCAGTATTAGCGTTAGTTACCGCACGCTCGCCGTTCTCACCACGCTTGTCGCCGTCAAAGGCAGGCTTACCGTTACCGGTAAATGCCTTACCGTTAGCGTACTGAACCTTTCCATCATTATTGACATCGTTCCAGCCGATCAGACCGGAATTCTCCCAGTTCTTGAACCAGGCAGGCATTTCAGCATAAGAAGTACCGGTACCGTCCACACCGTTAACAGTGTTGATCAGGTTTACACGGCCCATGGCAGCTACTGCAGGAACAGCGGTGTAAAGGATAGCGATGAACAGCAACGCCCAACCCGCGGAGGTACGCGCATCTTTTACCTTAGGTACTGTGAAGAAACGTACAATTACGTGAGGCAGACCGGCAGTACCGCACATCAGAGCCGCAGTAATGAAGAACATATCGATGGTCGACTTACGACCCTCGGTGTATTCCTTAAAGCCCAGGTCCGTTACCAAACCATCCAAGGTTGTCAGTACTGATTGACCACTGTCCAGGGTAGAACCCAGACCAGTCTGAGGCAGTACGTGACCGGTGATCTGATAGGTCAGGAAGATAGCAGGTACAGTAAAGGCAAAGATCAGTACGCAGTACTGAGCCACCTGAGTGTAAGTAATACCCTTCATACCACCCATAACCGCGTAGAAGAATACGATACCCATGCCGATCACGACACCAGTGTTCACGTCTACTTCGAGGAAACGAGAGAATACAATACCAACACCACGCATTTGACCAGCAACATAGGTGAAGGAGATAAAGATTACACAGACAACCGCCACCACACGGGCAACGTTTGAGTAGTAACGATCACCGACGAAATCCGGCACCGTAAACTTGCCGAACTTACGCAGATAAGGCGCCAGCAGCAGTGCCAACAGCACGTAACCACCAGTCCAGCCCATCAGGTAACCGGTACCATCAGAGCCCATGAAAGAGATAATACCTGCCAGAGAGATAAACGACGCTGCTGACATCCAGTCAGCGGCTGTCGCCATGCCGTTCGCCAGAGGGTGAACACCACCGCCTGCGACATAAAACTCTTTGGTTGAAGCGGCTCGCGACCAGATCGCAATACCGATATAGAGTGCGAAAGAACCACCTACGAATAGGTAGGTTAGCATTTGAAGATCCATTATTATGGTGCCCCTTAGTTGTTGTTATTCGTGGACGTCGAACTCTTCATCCAGTTTATTCATGCGCATTGTGTAAGCCACAATCAGGCCAACAAACACGAAAATGGAACCTTGCTGGGCGAACCAGAAACCAAGCTTAAAGCCAAAGAATGGAATTTCATTCAGGGCGTCGATAAACAGAATTCCACACCCGTATGAAACGACGAACCAAACGACCAGAAAGCTCATAATAATCTTGAGATTGGCCTTCCAGTACTCCTGCGCTCTCGATTGAGCGCCTCCAGAGGAGACGGCGTTTTCTGCACTCATAATGACAGTCCTTCTCTATTTATTGTTTTAGGGATTTGGGTTTTGCACGAAAACTAATGTAACAACCGCACCTTTAGGTAACATTCGACCTTGGTCTAAACACAGCCAGACACCAGTAGAAAACAGCATTTTACTGTTTAATTTCAAACAGTTAGAACAACCCAGGCAGACCTTTGACAATAGTCTGTTAGACTAAGGGATAGAGTTTGATAATTGGGTTATCTAGTGCAAAAAGTTATAAGTTGTCGCACTTTTCAATGGCTCATTTCTCTTCTTCCGATAACGTATCGGACCTTATTTACACCATTGATGACCCCGACCTGAAGACGCATAGAATGGCGGGAATAATCGCTTCCAACAAACCGTAGAAAGCGACAATCCGTAATCAATTTGTGGTATACCTGCTAGTCAGCATGCCACACCAAACATTTGCTCAGGCTTGCCAAATCAGGCAATCGTGGCCCTACCCTACCTGGAGTTTTTAAGTGGTAAAAAAGGAATTGGTTTCAACCATTGTCAGCCCACTGGGCACAATGAACGTGCTATCAAACAATGAAGTCAGCCTGTTACAGGATACCAACCAGGGTGGCTTGTATCCCCTATTCAGGCAATGCGCCCTGGCGGTGCTTAATTGCGACGAGACCTCTGACAACCCTTACAATGTTATGGAGGAGTTCGACAGTTTCGACATTCGCATCGTGCAAGAACATCGAGGGCTGAAGCTTGAGTTGATCAACGCCCCTGGTAGCGCCTTCGTGGATGGACGCATCATCAAAGGCATTCGCCAGAGCCTGTTTTGCGTGGTACGAGATATTCTCTATGTGTCGAGCGAACTCAAAGGCAGCCCGAGGTTTGATAACGGCGACTCCACCAGCCTCACCGATCTGGTCTTTCATATTTTACGCAACGCCAAGGCATTCCTGCCCAAGCAGCTGCCTAACGTTGTTGTTTGCTGGGGTGGTCACTCCATTGGTCAGGGTGAATACAAATACACTAAGAAAGTGGGTTACCAACTGGGATTACGCGGACTGGATATCTGTACCGGTTGCGGTCCGGGGGCCATGAAAGGCCCGATGAAAGGTGCCAACCTGGGTCACGCCAAGCAACGCATATCCAACAGCCGTTTTATCGGCATCACCGAACCCGGCATTATTGCGGCTGAGTCCCCCAACCCGATTGTTAACCAGCTGATCATCATGCCCGATATTGAAAAGCGACTGGAAGCCTTTGTTCGCTTCGGCCATGGCATCATCATTTTTCCAGGCGGCCCGGGCACCTGCGAAGAGATTCTTTATCTGCTGGGTATATTGCTGCACCCGGATAACGAGCATATCCCCTTCCCACTTATTTTTACGGGCCCAAGCGAGTCGGTCGGCTATTTTGAACAGATCGACCGTTTTATCGGGAACACTCTGGGCCCGCAAGCTCAGCGCCGTTATAACATCATCATCGATGATCCCAGGGAAGTGGCACAGCAGATGAAATCCGGCCTGGATAAGGTGACCCGGTTTCGCCGCAGCACTGGTGATGCCTACTACTACAACTGGTTACTGCGCACCGAAGAGATCTTCCAGGCTCCCTTTGAGCCTACCCACGAAAGCATGGAAGCCTTACAACTGGATCGAGACCAGCCGGCCCATATGCTGGCAGCCAACCTGAGACGGGCGATGTCCGGTGTCGTAGCGGGCAACGTTAAGCGCAGCGGTATCGATCTTATTCGAGCCCGAGGTCCCTTCCAGCTCAGCGGAGACCCTCAACTGATGGAAGATATGGACCAGCTTTTGGGCTCATTCGTTAAGCAGCAGCGCATGAAATTACCCGGCAGTGTTTATGAACCCTGCTACGAAGTCGTGCATAAGAAGGTTTAGGCCTTCTCTTCTAGCAACATCACCAACTGGTCGCAAAAGTGTTCAACCGCCGACCAGTTGGTAAACTCATACTTTTGCCCACCCGTCGTTGGCCCCTTGGTCATACGCATAATCGTGCGGATCATCAGCCGATCCCACCAGGGATAACGCTCATACTCCAGTGCACCGGCAAAAACCGCCTGCAAAACCGGTTGCCATCCATTCTGATTTAAAAAGCGTTTCAAATAGGGATTATTATTCGGCGTTGAACGTTCGGGTTTACGCGCCGTCAAGTTTACGGAAACCATAGCGGAGGGTTTATCATCAAGGTGCTTGCCAAATTTTTTTACAAAACGCTGCGCCGCTGGCAAATGCTTTCCATAGCGAACGGGAGAACAGATGACGGCCATCTCGTGACGCTGGCATGGCCAATCATGACAAGCATCAAGCGCTAAAATTCTGACCGGGACTTTTGCTTGCTGCAAACACCTCTGCATATGCTCGACAATACGAAGTGTTTGCCCCTCCCGTGTGGCATAGAGCAATACGAGACTATTGACTGACGGCTTATCATCATTGGTATTTGGCATATCGAAGAATGCTATTGAGAATCGAAAGGTCTATAGGTTAGCGCGTTATTCCTAGCTTTCAGAATTTATTCCTCTAACTTAAAAAGTACTGCGCTAAAAAATAACAATACGCAAGCGGAGGTCATGGAATGACTATTCAACAATTACGCTACAGATCGGGAAGTCGATTGATTGAAGCGATTAATATTCGCACTTACCATAGCGGCTACATTGCCGAAATTGTTATCGACAATATTCCTCACACGCTCAATCAGACTGACTCCAGTCAACCGTTGGTTTTTTCTTCCATTCGCGATATTAAATCGCGACTGGGTAACACTTACGCTGGTACCGTAAACCTGATCACCGATAACGGTATAAGCCAGGTTTAACCTGCACCGGCTGAAGCTTTTCTCTAAAGCAAAAAAGCCGACAGCATTTCACCCTGTCGGCTTTTGACGAACAAACAAACCGTTCAGCCGTCAGTGCTTGTACAGCTTGGGATTCATAACATCTCTGAGCCAGTCGCCCAGCAAGTTGATCACCAACACCAATACAACCAAAACAATGCCCGGAATAATGGTAATCCACCAGGCGCCACTGAAAATATATTCAAAGCCGCTACTGATCAACGCACCCAGGGAAGGTTCTGAAACCGGCATACCCAAACCCAAAAAGGACAGTGCCGCTTCACTGATAATGGCATTAGCAATTTGCACCGTAGAAATAACCAGAATCGGGGACAGACAATTTGGCAAAATATGGCGAAACATAATCCTGCCGGTACCAAAACCCATGACCCGAGCCGACTGTACATACTCTTTCTCTTTCTCGGCCAGCACCGATGCTCGGATAGTTCGAGCATACTGAGGCCATTCGGCAATACCGATCACCAGAATCAGCATCAGCATCGCAAGTTTGCTATAGAGCTCAGTACCAAAAGAGGCCTGAAAAACTGCCAGGACAATAATCGCAACCATCATGGTGGAAAAAGACAGCTGTATATCCGCCATTCGCATCAAGAAGCTATCAATGCGTCCTCCCAGATATCCGGCACTGAGACCAATCACAATACCCAAAAAAGCTTGCAGCATGACAGCACACAAACCAATTGTAAGTGATACTCGAGTTCCATAAAGAATGGTACTCAACATATCGCGACCTTGGGCATCGGTACCCAATAGGAAACGCTCATCCGATTCCTCTTCCCAGGAAGGAGGAATTTCCGAATCCATGATGTCGATAGCTGACATATCGTAGGGATCAAAAGGTGCCAGAACCGGCGCCATAAAAGCCGCTACAACAAAAAATGCGAACAGGCTAAAACTGACGATCGCGACTTTGTCACGGGTAAAGCTGTAATAAATATTTGAAAGCTTGAAACGCTCCCATTTGCTCAGGGCCTGTTCACTCATTGCTTACCCCCGATCAAGTTTACTGTGGGATCAATCAAACCGTAGATTAAATCTACAATCGTATTGGTAATTACGAAAATTGCTCCAACCACAATCAGGTAAGCAACAATCAAAGGCGTATCGACACGGTTAACCGCCTCAAGAAACATAAAGCCCATACCCGGCCATTGGAAAACGGATTCAGTCAATATGGTATAGGCCACCATAGTACCGATTTGCACACCACCCACGGTAACAACGGGCAGCATGGTATTTTTCAGAGCATGCAAGAACCAGATACGATATTTGCCTAACCCCTTGGCCCAGGCAAACTTCACATATTCTGTATGCAGGGCTTCAACCATTTCCGCACGAATCAGACGGATAAATAGCGGCAACATGATACTGGCTAGAGAAACGCAAGGCAGCAACAGATGCAACAACCCATCTTTTGTCAGAAAGCCTGTGCTCCAGTATCCCCAGATATGGGTTATTTCCCCTCGCCCATAGGAGGGCAGCACTCCGAGTTCAATAGAAAAAAAGTAGATCAGCAATATTGCCGTCAGGAAAACGGGGATCGAAATACCGATGATACTGAAACCCATAATCGCTTTGGTAAACGTACTATGGGGTTTAATTGCACTGTAGACACCGAGAGGCACCGACAATACAACGATAATAAATGATGCTCCGATGACCAGTTCGAGTGTCGCCGGCAATTTCTTAAGAATCACATCAAGAGCGGGTTCTTTAAAGAAGTAGGAGGTACCCAGATCTCCTTGCAGGGCTTTACCAATAAACCGCCCATACTGAACCAGAAAGGGATCGTTAAGCCCCATCTCGTCACGCATTGCCTGACGCTCAGCTTCGGACACAGACTGCCCCAGCATTTCGCGCAACGGATCACCCAGGTTGTCCTGGATGGAAAAACTGATGATGCTGATTACGAACATCACCACAGCAGCCTGAAGCAGACGCTTGAATAAAAATAGAGCCATGAATACAACCGTTTAGCAGATAACAACTGCCGGCAGCATGCTGCCGGCAGCATTAGGAAGGTGAAACAAGCGCTAGGGCTTATTCAACAACCAGGTCTCCCAGATAAGGGAAGTCCATTACGTTAACAACCGCGTCCAGCTTGATGTTCTTACGAGCACCCCAAGCCAGGTTCTGCCAATGCAGAGGTACAAATGCAGCCTCTTCATACAGAGTACGCTCAACTTGTTGCAGCATAGCTGCGCGCTTGGCAGGATCGGTTTCACTGGCAGAATCCTGTATCAGCTTGACCACAGCTTCGTTGCAGTAGTTACCGCTGTTGTACTGACCCCAACCGGTTTCCTTGCTCGGGCAAGCCGTCAGGAATTCGGTAAAGTTAGCGGAATCTTCAGTATCCGCATGCCAGCCGATCATCATCATGTCAGCCGCACGCTTATCAAACTCAGGCCAGTACTGGGCTTTAGGCATGGTCTTGAGATCAACTTTGATGTTGATTTTAGACAGCATGTTAGCCACAGCTTCGGCGATTTTGGCGTCGTTCACGTAGCGGTTATTAGGCGCCATCATGGTTACTGTAAAGCCTTTCTCGTAACCGGCATCCTTCATCAGCTGCTTGGCTTTCTTGATGTCGTAACGTGGCTGCAAAGAAGCATCATAACCCGCGTAGCCTTTTGGTCCCTGCTGAGCCGCTGGGGTCGCAAAACCGCGCATGATCTTCTTGGCGATAGCTACGTTGTTGACCGCATGAACAATCGCCTGACGAACACGAGCGTCCTTGAAGGCTTCGACACGTTCCTGATTCATCTGGAAGGTGATAACACGAGTACCGGGCATGGTAACCAGCTGAGTGTTGTCATTCTTCTTGATACGATCGTGGTCGGTTGGTGGGACCGGAGCAATAAAGTCAACATCCCCGGAGAGCAACGCCGCAACACGGGTTGGGCCTTCCTTGATAGGCGTCAGGACAATGTTTTTCACATTACCTGGTGACTTGGTGTCCCAGTAATCGGCAAAGCGCTCAAAATCAACACGCACGCCCTGCTCTCTTTTCGCTACCTTGAAAGGTCCGGTGCCGGATTCATTACGTGAAGCAAAGGTGTCACCGTGCTTTTTCAACATGCCTTTATCTTCGCTGTTCATGTAGAACTTGCTGTCCATCGGGAAGATGTAGGTCGCAGCGTTCAACACCAGAGGGAAAGGCTCTTTGGTGACCAGGTCAACGGTATGATCATCAATGACGTTCAGCGCTTCAAAAGGACCAAAAATCGCTTTGAAATCCGGGCTGGCCAACAGGCGGTCCCAGGTCCATTTAACGTCGGCAGCGGTCATGGTGTTGCCTGAATGGAATTTCACGCCCTGACGCAGGTGGAAACGAACGGTACGATCGTCGATACGCTCCCACTTTTCCGCCAGACGAGGCTCCATACCCAGATCCTTGGTCCAGCGCACCAGTGGATCGAACACCATGTGCGAGTACTGCAGGGTTCCGCCAGACAACTGCTCATGGGGATCCATCGATACCGGATCAGCGTCATAGGCCATTTTCAAGGTTTTGGCTTGAGCCCCAAGGCTCATGCCGGCGGCCAGTACGGCTCCTGCCAGAATGGCAACTCCTCTTTTCATGTTATTACCCCTAAGTAGTATGGATAGTAGCCGCAAAGGCGACCTTTATTATCAGGTTCGAGTATAGACTCCTACCTGGCCGTCATTGCATGACGGTTTATTACGCAGCGCCTCCTGCAACAATCTCCAGCCCCTCACGGGAAAGCCCTTCAAGGCGTGGGATCAATGACAGCAAGCTTTGCGTGTATTCGTGTTGTGGCGAGTTAAACAGGGTTTCTGTTTCCGCCACTTCAACCAGTGCCCCATATCGCATCACCCCGATGCGATCGCACATCTGGCGAATCACCGGTAAATCGTGGCTGATAAACAGCATGGTCAAACCCAACTCATCCTGCAGATCCTTGAGCAAATTGAGAATCTGGGCCTGAACCGACACGTCGAGCGCAGAAGTCGGCTCATCGCAGATCAAAAAGCGTGGACGAGTCGCCAGTGCACGTGCAATAGAAATACGCTGGCGTTGGCCTCCAGAGAATTCATGGGGGAACTTGACCCCGGCTGCGCTGCCCAATCCCACGTGATCCAACAGATCTCCGACGATGCTTCTGATCTGCTTCTCATCCTCAGCCAGATTATGGAAACGAATTGGCTCAGCGATAATGTCGCTGATGGTCATCCGGGGATTCATGGAAGAGTATGGGTTCTGAAAAACCATCTGCATCTGTCGACGAAAGGGGCGGCGCGCCCGCTCACTCATGGAACTGATCTGCTGTCCGGCAAAGGTTATGGTCCCGGAATCTTCTTTGTACAGGCCTGCGATAATTCGTGCAATCGTCGACTTACCGCTACCACTTTCACCCACCAGACCAAAGGTTTCCCCTTCCTTGACCGTAAAAGAAACGTTACTGGAGGCCTGCACATATTTGCGGTTTTTTTCCAAAAATGCGTGCTGGGTTTCAAAGCGCAGATTGACGTTCTCGACGGTAAGAATATCGCCGCCTTCACGGCTGAAATCCATATCCTTGCCCAGCCAATGGGTGGCCAGGTCTATCTTGCTCGGCTCAACATCGGCACCTTCGATGTAATCCACCAGGGGAAAACGAATCAGCTTGATATCTGAACGCGGGACCGCACTGATCAGGCTTTTGGTATAAGCATGTTGCGGACTGCCCAGAATTTGCTCGGTCGAACCACTTTCAACCATCTGACCACGATACATGACGCAGACACGATCGGTGACATTGGCAATAACCCCCATATCGTGGGTCACAAAGATGCAGCCAACCTGCTTCTCTTTGCACAGACCACGAATCAATTCGAGTATCTGGTCCTGAATTGATACATCCAGTGCGGTGGTAGGCTCATCGGCAATAATCAACTCGGGCTCACTGCACAGGGCAATGGCGATCACCACGCGTTGACGCATACCGCCAGAAAACTGATGGGGATACTGCTTGATGCGAACTTCTGGCTCAGGAATACCAACCTGCTCCAGCATACTCAGGGCACGCTTATAGGCTTCTTGTTCACTCACATTCAAATTGATAGTAATGGTTTCAACCAGTTGCTGCTCGACGGTGAACAACGGGTTGAGAGAGGTCATAGGGTCCTGAAAGATGAACCCGATACGGTTACCACGAATTTTACGCATGGACTCAGCATCGAGTCCGGAAATGCGTTCACCGTTAAGATGAACATCGCCCAAGGCAACCCGCCCCGGGGGGCTCAAGAGGTCAATAATGCCGTTACCAATCGTGGATTTTCCGGCGCCACTCTCGCCAACAAGGCCGACAATTTCACCAGCCTCAACTTCAAAACCAATATCATCCACAGCCACAGCCACCCCATGACGGGATGGGAATTCAATGCGTAGATTCTTAACATCTAACAGCGGCATAACTTCCCCTGAAACCAGACGCCTTCTGGCGATTATTCAACATAGTAGGGTCATTCCATAACCACTAGTGCCAAGCACCACTGACAACAGCAGCGCCCCTCCCGAAAAAGAATGAACGAGAGCCAAGTATTCTAAGCGGGCAGGTCCGACGTAAGTAACTACCGAAAGCCCTTTGTCGAGCTACCCTGACATGCAGATCGGTGCTTTTCAATAGCTGTAGGTATATCTACTTATAGGTACAAATCCCTATTTCCGCGAATTTGCGAGGCTGATTACAGAAGCACAGAGACCGCCCGTAATACCTGAATCGAGGCCACGAAATTCCGGCATGACAACCCAGTTTGGCCATTACGGGGGTTAGAGCCAACGAGTCAATACTGAGGGATACCGCACCCCATGGAGCGTACTCAGGCTTTGGCGTAGAGACAGGCTGAACAACTCAAAGTCAAAGGGAGGCACCTCAATATCGGCCAGCACCCTGTGATCAATCCTCCTAACTCTTCTGGCAATGGTTATGTGAGCCCGTAATGGGGAAGGATTTCCCAATGCCTCTGCGATCGCTTCCAACTGTCCCATCGAGTAAACCGACAAGGTTAGTGCGCCAGGACGGCGCTGATCCGGTAGCCATAAAAACGAATCCGCTCTGACGGGAATTGAAGCGGGGCAGGCTATGACCTTGAGCCTCTCTTTAAGGGCCGGTGTTTGCTCAACGCCCACCGTTCCAAGAAAGTAGAGGGTGATATGGTAATTCTGCTTCGGCACCCATTTCGCCTGCGGAAACCTAGGGGCCAACTCGCTTGCTACCCAATCGGCCAGCAAATCTGATGCCGGCGGCAAATCTGCACTAAAAAAAAGCCGTAAGGGTTTATCTGCATGGGTTGTCGTCAAACTCTCGCCCTCCCCGTGTTACACTCAGCGTCCCATGATCTGAATTGAGTTTCGACCCTATGGCCACCAACGGTGAATCCGCTGCACTCTGGCTTGCTGAGAATACCAGTCACTTGTCCAGACAACGTATCGAACAGGTCAGAAACAATGTTTTTCAGAAACTGGAAGTTCTGAACGAAGATCACCCCGACGCCCCGGGCTTGCTAGAAGCCCTGGAAGTGCTCGACCAACATCTGGAATCAGACGCGGAACCTCAAAACATGCCAGCGCCACCAGCCCCTCCATCGAGCCCCTCAGACTCGATCAGCGAGTCCGCAGGGCTGGACCTGTCACCTCTGATACCTGAGCAGAGCGAAGCAAACCCGCTCGATCCTGACGAGAAACGAGCGCGCTTTCAGGAATTGCTTGCCCAGAGCCGAACCTCATAGCAAGCCCACAAATCAATCGGTCAAGCTCAACACTATCTGCACTCTTCCTTGCTCAACCGGCGCGTCACTATTGACTTCGAGCAGGTACAGATTTTCAGCCGGGTATTGCAAAGCCTCCACCAGATAACGACGCACCTCAGCCGCACGCTGCTGGGCCAATTGGCGCAGCACCGACGGTTGAGGCTTGATATCCCGGATCAATACCTGCTCCATCTCTACCAGTGACGGTAATGTGGCTGCTTGAGACGCTTCCTCACCCAGATACTCCCGGAAACGTTCAACGACCAGGGATTCCTTCAACTCGGTGGGCACAATCAAGTCATTTGGTGTTCCAGGAACAGATTTACCTTCCGCTTTAAGCCGCTGCCAGGCCAACGTCTGCAACTGCTGCTGCCATTGCAGTTGTGCATACACCGGCCAGTCGAACGCCTGATTGGAGCCACCGGTTAATTCCAATTTGATGGTCGGCCGCTCGGCCAATGCCGTCGTCAAGGTTTGCAAGCGCTCTCGCACCTCAGGTGATAATTCCTGGCTACCCGCTGGAAAGCCGATATTGCCATAACTCTCCGCGTCCTCACCCAACAAACTGCCCAATGCCCTGAAGGGAGAGCTGATGATATTGGTAATCAGGTTGATGAAGGCTTTGGCCACCAGGGAGCCATAGCTGAACTCGGGGTTATCCAGATCACCACTGACCGGGAGATCAATATCGATACGCCCACTGCTGTCTTTCATCAGGGCAATGGCCAGGGTAACCGGCAAACTGGTGGCATCCGGGCTGTCGGTGCGACTTCCCAGCGTTAACTGGTCCAGCACCATTTTGTTGTCCCCTTGCAACTGTCGGTTCTCCAATTGATATTGCAGGTCGAGAGAGAGCTTGCCCTTATCAATGCGGTAACCGGCAAACTTGCCTGAATAAGGCGTCAGGGTCGTCAGCTCGACGTTTTTGAAAGACACCCCCAAATCCGTAAACGCCTCCGCGCTCAGGGGGTTAATAGCCCCCTTGATGACTACCGGAGCATAACGATCAACCTTACCCGATATGTCGACCACCGCCCTGGCATCGATATCGGAACTTAAGCCATCCACCCGTCCGTTAAGCTGGAAAATTCCGGTGGCAAACTGTGGAGTCAGGCTAAGGTCGGCAAAATTGGCTTCACCCTCTACAATCTCTATGCGTCCTATGGATACATCAAAGGGTTTCTCGTCTTCAGTCCCGTTTTCTCCAGAAGAGGTCGTCTCGTCCGCCGGTTCATCCGCTGCTGTTGGCGAGCTCAGAATCTGGCTCACATTCACGCTAAGATCCGGGTAGATAATGACCCGGGCATAGGGCGTATTGGTGGCAATACGGGCAATCGACAACTGCCTTTGCTGTTGGTCAAAAGCTATCTCCTCGACCAGCAACGCTTTCCATTTAACAAACTCCTGATAATCGATAGTGTCTCGAGTGACCAGCTCATCGACCCCCAGATGACCGCCTAGCTTCAATTGAGGTTGTTCGCCGCCTTGCCACAACAGATGCCCATCGAGGCTGGCTTTACCCTGCTCCAACTGAACCTGAAACAATGGGTCAAGGTAGGATTGAAGCCGCGACAGGTCAAAGTCCTTCACTGAAACATCCATCTCCACTCGCGGGCTAAACCAAAGCTGACCTGACAAAGACAGCTGAGCACCATCATCCACCTCAGCGCCGACATTGAAGGCCAGGGGTTGATTCTGTGGAAACGTTACAGGTCCGCCTTGTAATGCCAATGGTTGAAGGGTCCACGAGGGTGAGGGGTCGAGAGACTGATCGCTAAAATCGATTTGATAGTTGGATAACTCAAAGGAGGTCAGCGCAACCTCCCAGGGCAGTTCCCCCTTCTCAACAGCCATATCCTCTGCGGCAGCCGAGGCCGAAGTCCCGGCGCCCTGCTCAACCATCGCGTTTTCGGCCGTTCTCACCCTGGCAAACAGACCCAGCAAGTCTATTTCTCCGGTCCGCTTGAGCTGACTGGATATCTGAGCGTCCCGGCTGGATAGTTGGTCAATCACCACTGTCTGTTGACCCGAGTCTATCGAGATCCCCTTGAAGGCCAGCTCAGGAATCGAAATCAGATTATCCGCCGCTCGCTTATACCCCAGATTGAAATCACTGAGCTGAAAGAGCCCCTTCTCAATGGAGAACACCGGCCGGTCACCCGAACCGTCAAAGGTATAACTTGCCGACAGAGAAACCTCGCCCTGAAATACTTCGAATGCAAATTGCTCCTGCCAGTATTCCCACAACCTCCGTACACGAACGCCTTCCAGCTTAAGCGCCCCCTCGGAGCGCAGCGGCACCAGACTAAGCTGTCCCTGCCAGCTTAACGAAGTATCCTGGTCGAGTCGGGCTTTAAATGAATATGGCGCCTCCTCAGCCTGAGCTCGGGTACTGAAGTTAAATAGCTCCAGATTGAGCGGAAATAGATCAGCTTTGTAGGGTTCTTCCCTGGAACGATCGTCAAAGAGAATCTGACCCTGACTGATGTTCAAATGCTCAACACGCAAGGGCAAAGGAGAGGCATCCTCACTTGCTTCCGGATCACTCCCCCCGTTCGGGTCCACAGCAATTTTCTGGATCAGCTGATCCCAGTTCACTTCCTGTTGCTGATTGATGACCAAGGTAACCAGTGGACGATCAAGCTGAAAGCGCTCGAGGACCAGTTGACCAATAAAGAGATGTCGCACCGAAAGGTTGAGATGAAGGTGATCGAAGGCAAGCTGACGCTCTTGCTCTACGCCACTGAGTTCAAATCGCCGTAATGACAGGCTGAAATCGAAGGGATTAATCTCCAACCGACCCAGACTCGCCTCCTGCCCGGTCATTTCACTGACACGGGTTTCGAGCAACGAACGCATGGGCTCCGGCAGCACCAAAAAGCCAACAATACTGTACAAAACCAGGGCGATCAGGCCATAGATTGCACGTCGCTGCCAACTACTGAGCTGGTTCCAATAACGACTCCCTGCAGCATTACTACTCATAAGGCATCCCTTACCTCAAACTCATATGGCTAGTGATTCAATCAGTTGCAAGAATTGTAGCAAGGTTCCATGGCATTAAAATGAAAGGAATGTCCGCTTACAGTCTGGAGCAGGAAGATCACGGCCTGTAAAAACACAGTTGTTTCACTTTAACCAAGGCCCCAATACAATAGCCAGCCTCCGGCATTCAAGGCACCGACCCTCCATGTCCTCCTCCGTATTGTTAACTGAAGTTCGCAGCATGCTTAGCCTGGCGGCGCCGTTGTCGCTTATTTTTCTGGGACAGGTGGCTATCGGGGCTACAGACACCATTATGATCGGACGCCTGGGCTACGAGACCCTGGCCGGTGCGGCACTGTCACTGAACATTTATCTGCTGTTATCGATGATCGCCATCGGTCTTACCGTTGCCGCCACGCCCTTACTGGCCCGTGCCGCCAGCGCACAGGATCATGATGCACTGCGCCAGTGCATTCATCACAGCGTCTTGATCGCTCTTGTGGTCAGCTTTTTACTGAGTCTGTGCCTGTATTTTGTTGGACCCGTGTTACTTTTACTCGGGCAACAAGCCACTCTGGTCGCGATCGGCGTCGAGTACATGGATATTATGCGTTGGAGCCTGATACCGGCGATGTTGATGATCGCCCTGCGAAACCTGTTTTCGTCTCTTCAACGCCCCTTACCCGCATTGCTCGTGATGTGCGTTGCCGTGATATTAAATATCATCCTTAACTACATACTGATCTTTGGCCACTGGGGAGCACCGGCCATGGGCGTACAAGGCGCCGGAACCGCCAGTGTGATCGTTAACCTGTTTATGGCTCTGAGCCTGTTGCTGATCGCAGCCATACGACCAGAGATTCGACCCTATAAGCTCTTCAGCAGCGGGTTTGTTTTCGATCCCGTATTGACCACAAAACTACTGCGCATCGGAGGCCCTATCAGCCTCGCTTTTTTGCTCGAAGAGGGGCTTTTTTCCGGCTCGATACTGCTAATGGGCTTTATCGATGGAGCCTCGGTTGCCGCCCATCAAATTGCCATTCAGGTCGCCGCCATTACCTATATGTTTATTCTGGGTATCGGCAATGCTGCTACGGTCAAAGTGGGTAGCGCGATGGGGAACCACTCCCACCTGGGAGTGGTGCGGAGCGGCTGGATCGCAATGGGTTTGGCCTCCTCCATTATGCTCTTGCTGGCTTTGTTCATCTGGAATTTCCCGCAACTGATCATCTCCCTGTTCCTGGACACCCAGGACCCTGAGAACACCCGGGTCATTCAGCTTGCCGTAAGCTTTCTTGTCGTGCTGGCAATATTCCAGGTGCTGGACGGTATTCAGCTGACTGCCGTCGGGGCACTGCATGGCTTTCCCGATACCCGTATTCCGATGCTAATGGGTGCTCTAAGCTTTTGGGGCATCGGCTTTGGTATGGCTATCTTGCTCGGTTTCGTCCTGGACTGGCAAGGGATAGGTATCTGGGTCGGCCTGGCTTCCGGATTGGGCGTCATGGCCATACTGGCAAGCTGGCGTTTCTATCACCTGTCACATCGTTGTGAACTCTATTTCGACCGCCCCAGAGACAACCCTATTGGCTAGGCCTGTGTTTTTGAACACTTATTAAAAACCCCAAATCGCGGACTAATTTGTCTAAAAGCGCTCTGTACTCGTCGATTGTCTATTTTATAATCAGCCATTAACAACCTGACAACGACAGACTGCCGGTACCTGCCATGAAGCGACTCTACTATCTGGCTGATGACCTCGAAAGCGTGGACCGTATTTCCGAGGACCTGCATGCCGAAGGCATCTCCGACTGGCGTTTTCACGTCTTCAGTAAGGATAACGATGGCCTGCTGCACCATCATTTGCACTCCGCAACGCCCTTGCAGAGCAGCAATATTATCTACAGTGGAGAACGGGGGGCCATCGTCGGGGGCCTGAGCGGCCTGTTAATCTGCCTGCTAATGATTGGCACCCAGCCCATTGGCGAGCAGATATCAAGCACAGCCATCATCCTTATCACTGCGCTCTGTATCCTGGGCGGGGGCTGGCTGGGCGCATTGAGCGGACGCAATCAGCAACATTACAAAATTTCTCGTTTTCAACCGGCTATCGAGTCGGGCAGGTACCTGATTATTGTTGATATCCGCCGCCATGAAGAGCTGGCGGTGCGAGGCGTGATGCAACAGTACCATTCGAGCGTCCCCCTGGCGGGTGTTGATTCCTCTATCACCAACCCCTTTGCCACAGGCTCAAACTCCCCACCACCTCCTGCCTGACCAGACTCAGCTCAATGCAGGCGTCCGGCCCTAGGCGAGCTGTAGTAACCTCAAAATAAAGATGCCTGCACTGATACTCACCAGAGAACCCAGTGTGGTAATCAGGATGATGCTCGCGGCCAGCTCCGAATCACCGCCCATCGCCCGGCTCATCACAAAACTGACCGCCGCCGTCGGGCTGGCAAACATAAGAAACATAATGCCCAGGGACTCGCCACGGAAACCAAGCAGCAAGGCCCCGAGAGTCAACACAAAAGGCAATGCGACCAGTTTGAGCAATGAGCTCCACAACGATAAAACGGATGCCTTTCCCAGCGTCTTCAAGCTCAAAGTGCCACCGATCCCTAACAGGGCCAATGGCAACGTCATGGCGGAAAAGTAACTACCGGTTTTTAACAACACCTCGGGCAATTCAACATGAAAATGCGCCAGCAATACCGCCAGTCCAATCGACAGTATCAAGGGGTTCTTGGCAATCCCCAGAGCAATGCCACGCCAATTTATCCGCTCACCTTGCCGGTTGGCCGCCATCAAGGCAAAAACCGACAACACATTATAAAGGGGGGTCAGCGCCGCCATTAGCAAAGAAGCCATCGCCAGACCAGGCTCACCGTACATATTGGCCGACAACGCCAGCCCGGTTATCCCCAGGTTGCTACGGAACGATCCCTGGACAAAGACGCCGCGTTGCTTCCCCTGGCTAACGACCAAGCCCGACCCCCACCAGAGCAACAGAAACAGTATCAGGGTGCCTGACAAGGCATACAGCAGCTGTAGTGGATCCAGCACCAGGGAAAGGTCCAGCTTGATGATGCTAATGAACAACAAGGCCGGCAGAGTTACGTTGAACACCAGCTTTGAAGACACTTCGATGAAATTTTCATTGATAAAGCCGATTCGACGCAAAAAGGCACCGAGAAACACGATGACAAAAATCGGCACTGTAATCTCTACAGTAAACACCAGTGTTTGCAGGTAAAGGTCCACAAAAACTCCAGGCAATGAGGCGCTGTTATTGTAACGCCATAACTCTGAATAGAGCTATCTACGCTAAACAAAACACCCTGTTAGACAACTTTTTTATGACGGCTGGCCGGCAGCACAAAAGACACTATGGTTAAAATGTGCACGTTTTATGTGGCCATCCGTTGGCACAGGAGGGATCTACCATGACATTGAAAGAACTGGATGCTCTTGAGCACCGTATTGGAGATGTGGCGCTTTGGGTGATTCTCGCTTTGGTGGCGGTCATCACCCTGATTACGCTATCGGCTTAGGGACAGACAAATAACAACCTTAACATCGGGTTGCTCTGACCCGGTGGGGTGCTTTGTTGTTCTATCATCCATCCCTCCCTTTCTGGAATCTGACCTCTCAAGCCATAAATAAACCTGACATTAACGCCTCATCAGGTGCTGCCATCAGGCCAGCTCGCTTTCCAGTGACAGCAGGCTGGCGTTCCCCCCCACAGCCGTCGTATTAACGGTCAGGGTTCGCTCACTGGCAAACCGGTAAAGGTAGCGTGGCCCACCGGCTTTGGGGCCAGTCCCCGAAAGCCCCTGGCCTCCGAAAGGCTGCACCCCTACCGTCGCACCAATCTGATTGCGATTGATGTAGATGTTACCTACCCGTACCCCTTGCTCAATGCGTCTGGCCGTAACCTCATTACGGGTATGTACCCCCAGCGTCAGACCATAGCCGGAAGCATTAACCTCTTCGATTACCGCATCAAGTTGTTCCGACTTGAAGCTGATCAGGTGCAGAATCGGACCAAAATTTTCCTTGTGCAACTCAGCCATCGAATCAATACGGAAAGCGATGGGCGCTACATAACAGCCTTGCTGAGCCACGGTTGTCGCCAAGGGGGTTTCGGCGATGACCTCAGCCTTCTGGCGCATCGTGGCAATATGCTCATCAAGCATCTGCTGAGCTCGCTCATCGATTACGGGCCCCACATCGGTGGTATGGAGCCTGGGATCCCCCACCACCAGTTCCGCCATAGCGCCTTGCAATAACTCTGTCACCCGAGGTGCCACGTCTTCCTGCACGTAGAGCACCCGTAGCGCCGAGCAGCGTTGCCCGGCGCTTTTGAAAGCAGATTCGACTGCATCTGCAACCACCTGCTCGGGCAACGCAGTACTATCGACAATCATGGCGTTCTGACCACCGGTTTCCGCAATCAAGGGAGCAATTGCCCCGGTTCGATTAGCCAGGGTACGGTTAATCCGCTGCGCGGTGTCCGTCGATCCGGTAAAGGCTACACCGGCAATACGTTCATCCTGCGTGATGGCATTACCCACCTCAGCACCCTCACCAGCCAGCAAGTGGATCACTCCCACAGGTACCCCTGACTGGATCAACAACTCTACCGCTCGGGTGGCAATCAAGGTTGTTTGCTCGGCAGGCTTGGCAACGACGGTATTACCCGCCACCAGTGCAGCCACTACCTGACCAATAAAGATGGCCAGAGGAAAGTTCCAGGGGCTAATGCAGGCAAAAACACCACGCCCCTGCAGTAGCAACTCGTTAGATTCCCCCGTAGGCCCGGGCAATTGCATAGGGTTTGCAAAATGCAGGCGCGCCTGCTGGGCGTAGTAACGGCAAAAATCGACCGCTTCACGAATTTCATCGAGGCTGTCATGAATGGTTTTCCCCGCTTCCAGATGACACAGAGCCACCAACTCCGGACGATGAGCCTCCATAAGGTCTGCCATGGTTTCAAGGCAGGATGCCCGAACATCAACCGATGTTTGGTTCCAGCCATCAAAGCTCGCCGCAGCACTGTCAATCGCCCGGACGACATCATCGGCACAGGCCCAGACCGCCTGCCCCACTTGCTTCTTGCGATCAAAAGGGCTGAACACAGGATTCGGTTTTTCGCTCTGGAGCGGTACCCCGTCTATCAGGGTGCCTCCCTGCCACTGTTTCTCGCCTTCTATGGCGACCTGCTTCGCCAACGGCTGCCATTGGCTCTCGATATCAACATTAATGCCCGCGGAATTAAGACGTTCTGCCTCTAAAATATCAGCTGGCAAGGGAATACGGTCATTATTCAGACTCTGATGCGCCTGTAGCTGTTCTGCCGGATGTCGCACCAGGCTGGACACTGGGGTATTGGCATCCACCAGACGGTGGACAAAGGATGAATTGGCACCGTTTTCCAGCAGTCGGCGAACCAGGTAAGGCAACAGATCCTTGTGCTGGCCAACGGGGGCATAGATACGAACCCGGGCCGAATCGTTTGCCATGACCACGTCATAAAGCGCGTCTCCCATTCCATGCAGGCGTTGAAATTCGTAGCTATTGCCCTTGGCGAGAGACTTAACACTGGCCACGGTGTGAGCATTATGGGTCGCAAACTGCGGGTAGATATTGCGCGCCGCCTCGCTAAACAGAAATTCTGCACAGGCCAGATATGACAAGTCTGTGGCCTCTTTGCGTGTGAAAACAGGATAGGACGCCAAGCCCTTTTGCTGGGCTAACTTGATCTCAGTATCCCAATAGGCACCTTTAACCAGACGCAGGGGAATGACATCGCCCTGCTCTCTAGCCAACGCGCCCAACCAGGCCAGCACCGGTAACGCCCGTTTGGAGTAGGCCTGCACCACCAGACCAAAATTACCCCAGCCTCGCATGGCGGGACTTTGATACAGCTTTTTAAACAGCTCCAGAGACAGCTCCAGTCGATCCATCTCCTCGGCATCGATAGTAATGCCCACGTTGCAGGCTCGTGCCGCTGATGCCAGCTGCAAAACCGAGTCATAGAGCTCTGTCAATACACGCGCCTTTTGACCGACTTCATAGCGAGGATGTAAAGCCGACAGTTTGATAGAGATCGATGGCAGGTCTCGGGCCGTTCCGGAAAGCTTCGAATTATGCTTCCCGACCTTCGCTATAGCCTGCAAATAAGACTGCAAATACCGATCAGCATCGTCCGCTGTCAGGGCCGCCTCCCCCAGCATATCGAATGAATAGCTGTACCCCTGGGCGATTTTTTTACGCCCGTTCTTCAATGCTTCGTCGATATTACGACCCAGTACAAAATGCTTACCCATGATCTTCATCGCCTGATTCATCGCTCTGCGTATCACGGGCTCACCCAGACGGTTGAGCAGACGATGGATCACCGGGGCTGGCCTGCCATCGACGCGGCTGTCCAGAGTAACGACCTTACCGGTCAGCATCAGGCCCCAGGTGGAGGCATTCACCAGCACAGATTCACTGCTGCTCAAGTGATGTTCCCAGTCAGCCACACTCAATTTGTCACGAATCAGTGCCGCCGCGGTATCGGTGTCGGGTATTCGCATCAGCGCCTCGGCCAGGCACATCAATAAAATACCCTCCTGGGTATCCAGACTGTATTCCAGCAAGAGTGCATCGATCATATGCATGGCGTCATCATTGGCCCTGACCGCCTCAATCAAACGACTCCCTTCCCTGGTGATAACATCCATGATCGAGGAATCCGGGGTTGCCAACTCGAGAAGCCCCTGTAGCAACAACGCTTCATCGACAGAATAACTGTCGACTATCTCCGTCCAGAGCGAATCGGTATCACGTCGGAGAAAGTCTGGGGTCAACACGTCGCGGGGCTTAAACATAATCCATTCCTGATGAAGTTATCGAGTCGATGAAAGTTCCGTTCAGGAACTGATTGGTGACGCTGAAACAGAACTCAATGGCGTTATCTCAACTTTAGCCAGTACGCCGATACAGCGTCTTGCAAAAAAGTGCTATTGAATGTCAAAAAACGCGCAGGAACACTGAGGTAATACTAGGGCATCTCTGAATAATTCGAATAGCGCACTGCGGAGCCTGAAAACCGCTTTTATCAAGGCGAAGCTCGCCATTCATGTCCAGACCCGGATAAGGGCTTCAACACAGAGAAAAGGGTTTTCAGGCCCGCCCTTCGGGGCTTACAGGCGAACCCAGACTCTTTGTTACGCCTTCTTGAAAGGTCTCGACCTTACGGCAAAGGCGTGCCGCGACTCTGAATTCGCCTGTAAGCCAGAG
>NZ_JAKSDZ010000030.1 GCF_023509475.1 Aestuariirhabdus haliotis
TGTTCAGGTCTCGACATGAACGGCGAGCTTCGCCTTGATAAAAACCATTTTAGGATCCGCAGAGATCTATCCGAATTAATCAGAGGTGCCTTAATCCTTACCCGATCAACCGTTCCAGTGTCACCCAACCCGGGAAAGAGCACAAGCAAGCGGAATAACGATGGCGACCTGGGGTCTTAACCGAGGCTATTTCTCATGAAAACAGAGTGCAGGGATGCATTCGAACAGCGTTCAACACACTTCCATGACATCAGGTGAGCACTAGCGACGTTGCTTACGGGGCCAGACAATACTGAAACGTGCACCACCCAGATCACTGTGTCCCACCAGCGCCCGGCCATTATGCCAATACACAATACGACGTACGATAGACAACCCCAGACCATAACCTCCCGAAGCACGAGTACGGCTATCGTCCAGGCGTGTAAAGGGCGTAAAGACCCTCTCCCATTGATCCTCGGGAATACCCGGGCCGTCATCCTCCACATCAATACGACAGTTTTCGACATTGAGGTGGTAACTGACCCGCACCGTGCTGTTGGCGTAACGGCAAGCATTGCCAACCAGGTTCTGCACTGCACGGTGCATGTAGCGTCGCTCGACTTCGGCTTTGCGCATCAGCTCCGGTAGCTGACTGCGTTTGTGCTGAATCGAAATATCAGGGTTGGTCTGACTTTGCTCCCTGACCACCTGATCGAGAATGTCATCAACGTCTTCACGCCGGAAATGAATAACTGGCGCGCCCTGTTCCAGATTGGCATAGGTCAGGATCTCATCCACCAGAGTATCGAGTTCCTGAATATCATTATCCATGCCCTGCAACTGACGCTCCCTTTGTTCTTCCGTGGTGGCGTCAGCGGCCATCTCCAGGCCGAACCGAAGTCGTGCCACCGGGGTACGCAATTCATGGGAGACGGCCCGAATCATCTCTTTCTGAATACTCAGCAAACGCTCTATATGGCTAGCCATACCATTAAAGGCCAGCGCCAGACGGCCCACCGAATCTGCGCCTCGTAGCTGTACCCTGGCTTCCAGGTTGCCGCGCGAAATATGGGTGGCCGCACTTTCCAGCTTGCGCAGTCGACGCTCCAGTCCCCGCACCAGGACATAGATCGCAAACGAAATAGAGGTCGACATAAACAGAACGATACTCAGCAATAGCTTGAAGGGGTACAACTCAAACAAACCCAGAGGCCCGGCCTGCAGTAGGCGCTGCTCATCATTCAGTGGTGCATAAAACATCACCGAACCGGCATCACGTCCCAGCTTGGTCAAGGTTTGACCGCTCGCCAGACGCAGCAGCTGAGGATCACTCAGCTCAGACTCCTCGGGGTCGACCAGCTGCATTGGAAACGCAAACCAACGCTGCTGTAATGTCTCCAGGTGCTGGGCGCGCTCGCTTTCCGCCAGGGGATACAATCGATCCAGTAATAACTGCAATGTACCGTAGGCCAGCTGCTCGGTGAGGGTTTTGATTTCGGCACGCAGTAACATGCCATCGCTCAGTGGCACAAAGATTCTGCCGCGGGTCTGCTCGTCCATCTCGAGTAACAGCCCTTCATTCTCCGCCTTGGCTAATTGCTCTGCATCAAGACTGGTTTCCCAATGGGGGATCAATGCCAATTCGACCCCCAGAATCACCTCGAGCCGGGCCAACTCTGACGGGCGCTGGTCTGGCTGCAGTTGCTGCAAAGCCTCAGCCACCAGACTGAAGGTGCCGCGCGCCATATCCTGGCGATAATCTGCCAGACGCACACCATTGATGATATTTACCGCAAGCGCTGAGAGCACAGCCACCAGAACCAGGGTAAAGAGCAGGCCACCGTATATGCGCAGAAAAATACTGGTCACAAGGGATCCAACCGGTTAATAACAGCATTAATAGCCGACAAGCTTAAGTACCCTCGGCTAGCGAGCCTATCGAGTATCAGACCGGAGCCGCTTCCTTGACGAACAGGTAGCCTTTGCTGCGAACCGTCTTGATAAGCCGGGGATGCATGGGATCATCGCCGATTTTGGGTCGAATACGGGACACCCGGACATCGATCGAACGATCCTGACCATCGTACTCAATACCACGCAAGGCCGAGAAAATCTCTTCACGACTTAACACGCGACCCGCATTGCTGGCCAGCAGCCATAGCAGGTCAAACTCAGCACTGGTGAGTTCGATGCTCTCTTCATTCAACCAGGCCTCACGCATGGCGCTATCGACCACCAGCTTGCCAAAACTGAGTCGGGATTGATCGTCTGCGGCTTCTGTTTCTTCGCTCTGGGGCGCATTGCTACGGCGCAACAGGGCTCTGACCCGAGCCAGCAGCACACGGGGGCGAACGGGCTTAAAAACATAATCATCCGCCCCCATCTCCAGACCCAGCACCTGATCAAGGTCATCGGTTCGGGCGGTCAGCATCAGGATCGGACCTTGATAGCCCTGGCGCACCCTGCGGCAAATGGAGACGCCATCCTCGCCGGGTAGCATCAAATCCAAGACCACCAGATCCGGTTGTTCATCAAGGATTCGATCCACGGCCTTGGCACCGTCCCCTTCCACACCGACACTCAAACCGTTGCTTTCCAGATATTCCCTGGTTAACTCGGCAAGACGTTCATCATCCTCGACAATCAGGATTCGACCTGTTTCCGTTGTTTCCACGAGCGCGCTCATCCTCGGTTATGAATGCAAAAATTGTGTAGCCCGGCACAGCAAATTCAAGCCGCCACAGACTACAAAGAGGGATAGATTATCCTATCGCAAGCCTTGTATACAGACCATTACCGCGAAACTGCCAACTACAATATGGCCGCAATTAAGACTTCGAACAGGCAGGGGTATAAAAACAGCACAAACTGAAAAAAACGACATGAAAAACACGCCATTTAGCACGAAGCAACACCACTATATATAGTGGTTTATCCTGATAGCCCTGATGCCATAAATGAGAACTGGTCGCTCTGCTTGCCAAGCTTTAATTCTAAGCTGAATTTCAGTTTATAAGCGCGTTCTCCAGACAGGCCCACCAACACCAGGGCACTCACTGTTGGTAACCACTAACATCGACATTCACCCACACCTTATCCACAAGATACACCCAACATACTCGGCTTGCATTCGACCCCAACACGCATTATCTTGTGCCAATCGCTTAGTCAGCCACTATATCTTGTGCACCAATCGGCAAACACAAAGGCATTTATAGTGCACCCATGGAGTTTTCAGCACCACTGCTGAACAAGGAGAGCGTACAGCAGGCCATCCACCACGCCAGTCGGGGATGTGCAGCGAACTCAAGCGAGTCAGGACAGCGACAGGCATAGTCTTGTTAAGGCGTTACAGGCTAGAGTCGCGCTTGCTTCAGTTACGCATCAAGGATCTGCACAACACTATATGTTGTGTTTTAATTTATTACTCAGGTACTACAATCAATGACCACCAATCTACTGGTAACCAAGCGTGATGGCCGCAAAGAATCCCTCGACTGGGAAAAATTACATCGCGTTATCAATTGGGCGGCTGAGGGGCTCAACAACGTCTCCGTCTCTCAAGTGGAAATGAAATCCCACATCCAGTTTTACGAAGGGATCACCACCTCTGAAATTCATGAAACCATTATCAAGTCGGCTGCCGACCTGATTTCTCGTGAAGCTCCGGATTATCAGTACCTGGCCGCTCGACTGGCCATTTATCACCTGCGTAAGAAAGCCTACGGTGACTTTGAGCCTCCGAGCCTGTACGCCCACGTCAGCAAAATGGTCGATATGAAGCGCTACGACGCCCATCTGCTGTCCGACTACAGTGTCGAAGAGTTCGATACCATGAACGGCTTCCTCGACCACAGCCGTGACATGAATTTCAGCTATGCTGCGGTTAAGCAGCTGGAAGGCAAATATCTGGTCAAGAACCGCGTCACCGGCGAATACTATGAGAGCCCTCAGTTTCTTTATGTGCTGATCGCCGCCTGTCTCTTCGCCAGTTATCCGCAAGCCTCCCGCATGGACTACATTCGTCGTTTTTACGACGCCGTTTCCCTGTTCAAGCTGTCCCTGCCGACCCCCATTATGTCGGGTGTACGCACTCCAACACGTCAGTTCAGCTCTTGCGTATTGATTGAATGTGGTGACTCCCTGGATTCAATTAACGCCACTTCAAGCGCGATCGTAAAATACGTCAGCCAACGGGCCGGTATCGGCATCAACGCTGGGCGCATTCGTGCATTGGGTAGCCCCATCCGTAACGGTGAAGCCTTCCACACTGGCTGCATCCCTTTCTTCAAACACTTCCAGACGGCGGTTAAAAGTTGCTCACAGGGTGGTGTACGTGGTGGTGCCGCCACCCTGTTCTACCCCTTGTGGCACCTGGAAGTGGAATCACTGTTGGTATTGAAGAACAACCGTGGCGTCGAGGAAAACCGGGTTCGCCATCTGGATTACGGCGTGCAGTTCAACAAACTGATGTATCAGCGCCTCATCAAGGGTGGCAATATCACCTTGTTCAGCCCCTCTGATGTTCCCGGCCTATACGATGCCTTCTTCCAGGACCAGGACAAGTTTGAAGAGCTCTACCTCAAGTACGAGCAGGATGACAGCATTCGCAAGAAATCCATCAAGGCCGTGGAGCTGTTTTCGATGTTTGCCGCCGAACGTGCCAATACCGGCCGTATCTATCTGCAAAATGTCGACCACTGCAACACACACAGTCCGTTCGATCCAATGAAAGCACCGATCCGCCAGAGCAACCTGTGCCTGGAAATCGCGCTGCCGACCAAACCATTGAATCACGTCGATGATGCCGACGGTGAAATCGCCCTCTGCACCCTGGCTGCCTTTAATCTGGGCGCTTTGGAAAACCTCGATGAACTGGGTGAGTTGTCAGACTTGATCGTTCGAGCTTTGGACAGCCTGCTAAGCTATCAGGAATACCCGATTCCTGCGGCTAAAAGTGCCAGTATGGCTCGCCGCACCCTTGGCGTTGGCGTCATCAACTACGCGTACTATCTGGCCAAAAATGGTGTTAAATACTCCGACGGTAGCGCCAATGGTCTGACTCACCAGACGTTTGAAGCCATTCAGTACTATCTGCTCAAGGCCTCCAACGAGCTGGCTCGGGAACAGGGCGCTTGCCCCAAATTTGACGAAACCCGTTACGCCCAGGGCATTCTTCCGATCGATACCTACAAGCAGGACCTCAACGAGGTGTGTAACGAACCCCTGCAATACGATTGGGAAGGTCTGCGTGAAAGCATCAAGCAGCACGGTTTGCGCAACAGCACATTAAGCGCACTCATGCCTTCGGAGACCTCCTCCCAGATCAGCAATGCCACGAATGGTATCGAGCCACCGCGAGGCTTTGTCAGCGTCAAGCAAAGCAAGGATGGCATTCTCAAGCAGGTGGTACCCGATTACGAAAACTGCAAGGACAACTACGAGCTGTTATGGGATATCCCCAGCAACGACGGCTACTTGCAACTGGTGGCGATCATGCAGAAATTTATTGATCAGACGATTTCCGCTAATACCAATTACGACCCGTCGCGCTTCGAAGGCAATAAAGTGCCCATGAAATTGCTGCTCAAGGATTTGTTAAGCGCCTACAAACTGGGGGTTAAAACCCTCTATTACCACAACACTCACGACGGGGCTGAAGACAGCCACGGCGAAGAAGATGATGACGGCTGCGCTGGCGGTGCTTGCAAAATCTAGCGAGCAAACCCTGCATCAAGCCACAGTATCGGGTGCGCCAGGCGCACCCGTGCGAACACAACGGAAACCCATATGCGTTACACCACTTTCAACACTACCCAACACGACCAGTTAAAAGAGCCCATGTTTCTGGGCGAACCGGTCAACGTATTACGCTTTGACGAACAGCGGTTCCCTATCTTTGAGAAACTGACCGACAAGCAACTGTCGTTTTTCTGGCGTCCCGAAGAGATCGATGTCTCCAAGGATCGTCTGGATTTCCAATCGCTTCCCGAACACGAGCGCCATATCTTTCTGTCCAATTTACGCTTCCAGACCTTGGCCGATGCGGCAGCTGGACGCTCTATCGCCATGGCTACCCTACCCGCGGTATCACTGCCCGAACTCGAAGCAATGTATGAGCTGTTTTCAGCGGTGGAATCGGCGATTCACTCCAAGTCTTACTCGCACATTATTCGTAATGTGTTTGATAACCCGACCGAAGTCTTCAATGGTATTATCGAAATTGACGAAATCGTTGAACGCTCGACCCAAATTTGCCGGTACTACGACGACCTGATCGAATACACCAGCTGGTTTAATCTGTTAGGTGAAGGCAACCACAGCATTAATGGTGAATCTAAAGAGATCGCACTACCAGAGCTGAAAAAGAAATTGTTTCTGGCCATTCTCAGCCTGAATATTATGGAAGGCGTTCGCTTTTACGTCAGCTTTGCCTGCAGTTTCGCGTTCGCCGAACGCAGCCTGATGGAAGGTAACGCCAAGATCATTAAACTGATTGCCCGTGACGAGGCCTTGCACACCAGCGCTGGCCAGCACGTCATCAATAACTGGCGCACTGGCAAGGATGATCCGGAAATGGCCGAAATCCTTCGGGATAACGAACAGCTGGCCTACCAGATGTTTGATGAAGTTGTGCGGGACGAAAAAGCCTGGGCCGACTACCTGTTCCGGGATGGTTCCATGATCGGACTTAATGCTGAAATCCTCAAACAGTATGTCGAATACATTGCCAATCAGCGAATGCAGCAGATTGGCCTGACGCCTCAATACGAGGTAAGCAACAACCCGCTACCCTGGATGAACACCTGGTTAGTAAGTGATAATGTGCAGGTAGCTCCACAAGAGACCGAAATCACTTCATACCTGGTTGGTGCCATCGACAGCGATGTTGACGGAGAAGACTTCGGTGACTTTGCCTTATAAAAAAGCCCTTTAACCAACCCCTGCAAAAACAAGAAGCGAAAAAATGACACATATCGTCAAGGTCATGGATGGTTTCAGCTTTATGCCCCGTGAGGGGCAATCCCTGCTGGAAGCGCTGGAGAGTGAACGCATTGAAATTGACTATCAGTGCCGGCAGGGATTTTGCGGCGCCTGCCAGGTGGATTTACTGTCGGGTGATGTCGCCTACGATCAGGAGCCAGTGGCCTTTGTGCCACCGGGTCGTATCCTGCCCTGCTGCTGTCGTGCACAGAGCGATATCACCATTGAAATTCCGGAAAGCCAGCGTAAAACGGGTTAAGGTGCCTTAGTTTTGCCACCATTCCATTAACTGCTGGCGGCCAGTCCCCACGCCGCCGCAGACGATAACGACAACATCACCATCAATGCCTAGAGGGCCTGTGTGCTCATAAAGTGCAGCTAGGCTCGCCCCGCATGCCGGCTCGACCAATACCCGCTGTTCATCCAGTAATCGCATACAAGCCTCGATACTCTGCTGATCGCTGACCAATCGGCTTTGCACAGGGTGTTGCCGGGACAATTCAAAAGCACGCTCCGAGACACAGAGTGCGCCCAGCGAGGTAGCAATCGATTTTATTTCGTCAATACCTTCAAGCCTGCCTTGGCTCAACGCATGATGAAATGAAGCCGCACCCTCGGTTTCCACCGCCCAGACCGGCGTCTGTTCTGCGGTATTTCTGC
Source organism: Aestuariirhabdus haliotis (assembly GCF_023509475.1). NCBI lineage: Bacteria > Pseudomonadati > Pseudomonadota > Gammaproteobacteria > Oceanospirillales > Aestuariirhabdaceae > Aestuariirhabdus > Aestuariirhabdus haliotis. The sequence goes on from NZ_JAKSDZ010000030.1 coordinate 7,627, forward strand.
GTAATCCTTCGATCACGCCACAAAGTAAACCACCACCACCCACCGACAACACTACCAATCCGGGACGTACACCCTGCTCCACTACCTCATCGATCATGGAGGCATGGCCTTGCCATAACCAGGGGTCGTCAAAGGGATGAATATAAGCGCCACCCTGTTCAGCTAACTGCAAAGCAACTTCGTGGGATTGGTTCCAGCGTTTGCCCTCTACACGCACCTCAGCACCCTGTAGCCTGATCAATTCAATAGCCCGAGCACTCGTCGTTTCCGGCACAACAACCGTCACCGGAACCCCTATTTTCCGGCCCGCATAGGCCACCGCAAGCCCGGCATTTCCGCCCGAAGATGCAACCAGGGAGGTCGCACCCTGAGCCACATAATGCTGGCACGCCAGACTGACACCACGGCATTTGAACGACCCACTGGGCTGCAAGGCTTCCATCTTCAGCCAGACTCGTGTACCTGTTTTTTGGCTCAACGGGATCGATTCCAGAAGTGGGGTTCTTATATGCAAATGACTCATATCATGGACCTTATGATTCAACAGTGCTTCCAGAAAACCGTCTCACCCAAGACAAAACATGGGGACATTATTGATGGCCATGACCAGAAGGCGTTTTAAAATTATCGAGAAATCGTCGAGATCTTAACAATGAAAAAAATAGAGGTGTTACAGGGTGCAGTGTACCGACAGCAACAAAGATCAGACAAGTAGAAACAGCAAAGGAGGGGGAAAGAAAAAGCGAAGGAGACTCGGCCAGCTACGCAGTGAAGATTCATTGATCCATCAGGGATCCTGGATAGTCGAAACGGATCAATTTATTCGTTAGTAAGAAAAAGCTGCTGCCAGAGCTCAAAATCACTATCGCTGGCATCGTAGAGTTCCATCCCGGTTTCCAATAGATTACCTACCTGGTGCTGCCACTTTACCTCGCCCTTAAGAAAATAACGTGCACCGTCCATTTCAGCACACACATCGAGCACCACAGCAACCGGTAGCGGATCACGTATATTGACACGAATACCCGCCGGAGAAATATCAAGACTCTGGCACAAAACAATCTCTACCTTGCCAAGGTTATCGGGTAGTTCAACATAAATATCGACTTGTCTATCGAGACGTTCCTGAAAACGTTTATTATCATTCTTGGTCAGGTTCATCACTCTCGGACTCCCCTACATGCGGCGCTGTTGTTCATTGCGAATCCCCCCGACAACAGTCGCCAGAGCCGAGCTGAAATCATCACCACTTTCGATGACGATCAGAGATCCTTGATGTAATTGATCTGCCAATTCTTGTTCACTAAGGCTCAATTGCTTGTTACCAGAACGGTCAACAAAAACCCGTTGCTGGTCGGCTTTACTAATCACGGCCAGTTTTAATTTTATCCGCTGCTCGCCAGAACGCTGCTCCAACCAGGATCCCGTCGGCAGGGAGCGCGCCAGATTCAACGTGTTTTGACGGCGTTTGTCCTCTTCACGAACCTTATCTTCCTCGATCTGGCGCTGCCGATCGGCTGCCCGGCGTTTCTCATCTTCGGCTTTTTGTACCGCTCTCGCCTTGGCTTCCGTTCTCGCCTTGGCCATCAACTGGGCACGACGTCGCTGCTCTTGTTCGAAACGTTCACGCTCCTCTTCTTCCAGCCGCAGTTTCGCTTCTTGCATGCGTTTTCGATGCAGCGCTGCAACTTGGGCAAGATGCTCCAGCTGCTGATCAAAGTGCTGTTCAACCCGTTCAATACCACCGAGTAATTTCACAACCTCTTGCTGTATACCTATAGCCAGTTCGATTCGGCTCATATCCTTGAGGCGCATCCCCTGACGATTCACAAAAATAAATTGCTGTCCTTCATTTATACGAACCGCCAATCGACAAAAGCGGGCATTACCTTGCTCATCAAACAAATTCACCCAATCGCCTTCACGCAGCTCATCAACTTGTTGCAGGTGAGATTGTCGCAAAGTGTCTGGAACCCACTCGTCGCTGCTCTCGATTTCCATCGCAAACATGGGCTGTAACTCGACAGGTTCACCGCGCAACATGCCCATCAGGCATTCGGAAATCTCTGTACATAACGTTTCTAACTGCTCCGGGTCACGATGTAAGGAAAGAAAGACATCGTGGGAATTATTGATAACCAGGTCCACGGTATTGTAGAGCGCCTGCTTTTTTTGCGGATCATCACGACAACCAATGATGCGAGTTAAAAACTGGGCGTAGCGAACACCTCGAGTCCAATCCGTGCTGGCAGAACCTTGCTGTAAACAAATCAGGCGCATTGAATTACACCAGTGCTCCTCCATCGCCAGGGCGAGCTCGGCTGGCAGCTCCTTACCGGAAAAGATCTTGTTATAGGTTTCACTTAATGTGCGCTGTGCCTGCTGGGCGAGGGCATGACCAATTTCCGAATCACTCATTCGCTGAACAATTTTTTCAGCTCGCTGCTCAATCTTTTCCAATTGCTGATCAATGACGGCGCCCATCGCTTCGAACTCGCCAGCAGAAGTCACATCATTATCGTGAAGCGTGGCACAAAGATGCGTTAGCTGGACAACAATTGGGGACCTTGTATCCTCGTGGTCTATACCATAGCCCGCACAACAGAGCTTGCGCACAAACAGCATCGCAGGATGCAGAGAGTCTTTTGCAAACAGATTCTCTTTTAACGCCAGAACCATAAAGGGCAATTCCAGCAATTTTAGTGGCTCACGCACCACCGCTGGCAACTCTTGCCATTGATTCAGTGACTCAAAAAACATGGCACACAGACGTAAGGCTTCCTCCTCCTGCTGGGCCATGGTCACTTTCTGCTGATTGAAAATCGACAGCACTTTCTCAGATAACAGCAAATCTCCGTTACCCGAGTCCAGCTTGGTCAGCCAGGCGGCTAACTTATCCACTCTGCTTTGATCAACGCTCAAAGCAACTCCCCCACTTCGAATCAATTACCCTTCTCTCCAAGCAACAGCGAACCCAAAATCTATGACTTCGGATTCTGCTCGATAAAATCAATAATCGCGCTACACAATGCATCGCTGCAATCTTCCTGCAAAAAGTGCCCACCTGACATCAGTCGATGGGGCTGCCCCTGACAACCGGGGATGCGCTGCTGAAATACTTTATCACCTCCGGCTGTTATAGGGTCGCCATCAGAAAACAAAGTTAACCAAGCCCCCGGAAATTGCTCAAGCTGTTTCCACGCATCCCTGTTAACCATAGCCTGAGAATCGTTCGTTTCAACAGGCACCAAAACAGGAAACTGCCTCGCAGCCTGCTTGTACGACTCATTTAAAAAGGGTGCATCATAGGCTGCCAGCTCTTGTGCCGTCAGCGCGCGTGTACAGCCCATTTGGACCATTTCCCCTACCTCGAAACAATGTACCTCTTGAGAAAACTGTCGCCATTGCAAAAACGCCTCGCCTGGTGGGCTTTCTGCTGTGGGCAAAAAGGTATTCGCGGTTACCACACGGGCAAATCGCCCTGGCTGTGATGCTACCAACCTCAGCCCTAACAAGCCGCCCCAGTCCTGGCAAAACAGGGTTATCCCCTGCAGATCGAGCCCTTCCAGCCAGCACTGCAGCCATTGAAAGTGCCGCTGGTAACTGTAATCAGACCGCTGGGAGGGCTTATCGGAGCGCCCAAACCCCACCAGATCCGGGGCCAAGACTCGATATCCGGCCGCCACCAATGGTGGGATCATATGCCGGTAAAGATAGCTCCAGGAAGGCTCGCCGTGTAATAGCAACAGGGTTTCAGACCCTTTCCCCTCATCAACATAATGCATCCTCAGGTGATTACCCTCAGGATCGGCTATTTCGGCGTAATGTGGCATGAATGGATAGTCAGCAAGATCGGAAAAGCGGCTATCAGGCGTTCTCAACAGCTCCATACCAAACGTCTCCCTTATTGGTGGCGACGCTTGAAGTATAGTCGTTTGCTCACAACCAATGATGGTCTTTCCAAGCACAGGCAGTTTACAAACTGACAGAGTGGTTATCCGGCTTATGCGTCACAAAACGGTCGCTGAATATAGATTTTTTAAACAGTAATGCCGATAGCGGAAAAATGCCGGTGTCAGTCGCTACCGGGTAACAGTGGGTCAAACAGATCGTCCATCAGAGGAGCATGATTGCTATCCAGCAAGAGGTCGAGCTGCACCTCTTCCCGATCGGCCATGCGCTGTTTGATCCGTGCCCGGCGACGCTTGCACAGCGCCATGACTTCGGCACGCTGGGTTTGGGTCATCTGATTCCAGTTAAAGCGCTCATCACGGCTGCGCAGACAGCCCACGCAAAATCCACGATTATTGGTCGTGCAGATACTGCGGCAAGGGGAATCGATATCAAACAGCTCAAACTGTTCTTTGTTATCGTTCGCGGTTGATGGTTTGTTATTACCGGTGGTCATGAAAGCAGCTGTTTCTCTTGATGTTTTAGGCCAGCTAAATCAGGCCTGGCCCTCTGCTAACGTACTACGATGATACCATTATCGCCCCACGGGACCGCAATAACGGTCTACATATTATCCTGTGCTTCTGCGGCTTGCACGAAAGCGACCGGACATTGCCATAATCCCGTCAGTCTGGCCATTCCCTCTGCTCAACGGACTGTACAGTGGTTACAATATAGCCATCATTGAACAGGAATTTGCCATGCCCTCTGCAACTGCTGCGCTTTTTAGCGATGCCAATATTGGCTTTTTGCAACAAACCCTGGACAACAGCAACCCTTTGCGACAAGCCAGTGAGCAGCGCCACGGTGTGAATTTTCAATTGCTTGATGAAGGGGTGCTGCTGGTCGAATCCAGTGCGACCCAAGGCACAAGTCAACCCAGTCTGCTCTTGTCAGCCGGCATTCACGGTAATGAAACGGCACCCATTGAGTTACTCGATCGTCTGGTCAATCGATTGCTCGGCGGAGAGCTAAAGCTTTGCTGCCGGCTATTGCTGATCTTGGGCAACCCTCCCGCAATGCGCCAGGGTCAGCGTTTTATTGATACCAACCTGAATCGCTTGTTCTCATTGCAACCCGCCCCGGGCAACAGTATCGAACATCGCCGCGCACAAACCCTAATGGGTCATGTGGATGCGTTTTTTGACGGCGCCCAGGGGCCTCGTTTGCATTACGACCTGCACACGGCCATTCGCGGCAGCCAATACGAGAAATTTGCTGTTTACCCTCACAATACACGCACCCCCCCCTGGGATCGTGACCAGTTGGGTTTTTTAGCCGGCAGCGGCATCGAGGCGGTTCTGTTTCAGGACCGGCCATCACCAACCTTTTCCTGGTACAGCAGCAATAAGCACGGCGCTAATGGCTTTACTCTGGAGCTCGGCAAAGTACGCCCGTTTGGTGACAATGCCCCCGAACGCTTACTCGCCATGGAGCAAAACCTGATTGCATTGATTCAAGACCAACAACCCTCCCTGGCTGCGCTGGAGTCGTTGCAATTGTTCCGCATTCGAGATGAGGTGATTCGACAAGGCGAACACTTTGAGCTGCTGTTCGACGACGACCTGCCCAACTTTAGCCGCTTCGAGCCCGGCTGCCAGATCAGCCGCGACGAAGATAATGCTTACTACATACAGGACAGCCCGGGCTATATCATTTTCCCCAATGCCAAGGTCGAGATTGGCGCCCGGGCGGCCTTGATTGCCCAAACAACCGAAGCCTCTGAGCTGTTCCCGGCATCCGAGACGTCCTGACAGATTATCAGCCCAGGCCACCCTCGAATTCGACCCCAAACATTCGAGGGTATAGCCACGATCAATTCCCTGGCTCCTACCAACCCTGCCCATAGACAGCCCTTCTAGGTCACAAGCCCCGCAGGCTGGTTTGCGACCTATTTGCGCATATTCCCCAGACCGACTTAAAACCTTTCAAAATAGCCGATAGAGCAAGCCAAGGAGTTCCACCGCCTCTCCTTCAGCTCTATTAATACAAATATTTTTGCATTAACCAATATTTGAAAATTTTATTTGCGGGCACAGCAGCATCCTTCTAGAGTTTATGCAACTAAATATCACCCTTTGTAATCACCACGTCCGAAATGGGCTGGATCTACCACCATGAATACGCCGACTGCAACCCGTCAGCCACCCGCCGCTACAAGCCTCAAGGAACTGCAACAGATCCCGGCTCGTCTACAGCGAGGAGAGTTGGATCTGAGCCTGGGCAAACGTTCCCGAGAAGTACTCAGTAAACTGCTCGATAACCCCCGCTTCAGTTCCACCCACAATATCAGCGAGTTGGCAGAAGCCTTCTCGATCAGTCCATCGACCCTGACCCGGTTAGCGCAAAACCTGGGCTTCGCTGGTTTTAACGCCTTACAGCAACTGTTTCGCGAATCGCCCCAGGGGCCCGGTCACTTTTACAGTGATCAGCTGGAGCAAGGCATTCTTGGCACAGACTCTCGGCCGCTCAGCCCTCACACCGAATTGCTGCAACAGGTGGTGGGCGATGAGCTTGGCAATATCGAAGCCATGGCGCGCAACCTGGATCCTCGCACCGTTCGTGAAACCGTAGTGCAACTGGCCAAGGCCCCCCGAGTGTTTGTATTTGGCCGGCGCCAGTCCTATAGCCTGGCCAGTTTTTTCAGTTACACGCTGGGCATGCTACGTCAGGACGTCGAGCTGCTGGGCACGCCAGGCCAGGGATTGTCCCACGCTCTGGGCAAACTTCGCCAAGGCGACCTGCTGGTGCTGATCGGCTGTGCCCCCTACAGCGCGCAAACCATTCGAGTCGCCCAATTAGCAAATCGTCATGGCATCGAACTGGTGGCCATTACCGATTCTCACAGCTCCCCCCTGGCAGCCTATGCCCGCTATCGGTTTATCTCCCCGACCGACGGCGTCTTTTTCAGTAACAGCCAGGCCGCCTTTATGGTTTTGATCGAAGGCTTACTAAGCCAAACGGCCCGCTACCTCGGTGACCAGGCCACGACCGCGCTACGTTACCGGGAACAACTGATCGACGACCTTCAGGATCAATACTGAGTATTACTTTTACGCCATCTTACTGAGCACTCTGTCATGACCGATTACCAGCACCTTCAAGCCCTGCGCCACGGCGCCATTATGGAACTTCGCTTGTCCCGTCCCGAGCGCCTCAACGCCGTGATTAAACCCCTCTACGATGAACTGCTCGATGCCCTGGCCCAGGCCGAAGCCGATGATAGCGTTCGCGTCATTATGCTGACCGGGGAAGGACGAGCGTTCTGCGTCGGAGCCGATATGAAAGCCCATGCCGGCGGTGAGCGTTCGGCCTTCGACAAGCGCCAGTATCTGGCTGGCGAACAGCAGGTTTGCAAACGCCTGTTCACGCTGGAAAAACCCATTGTTTGCGTGGTGCAGGGGTATGCGATCGGTGCGGGGGCGGAATTGGCCATGGCGTGTGATTTTTTGCTGATGAGCAAACAGGCACAACTGGGCTTGCCCGAGGTCAGTATTGGTACCTTTATTGGCGGCGGCGTCAGTTATCTATTGCCCCGCCTGGTCGGGCTGGCCCGAGCACGCGAACTCATCTTTAGTGGTAAACGCATCAGCGCCAAACGCGCCGTCAAACTGGGGCTGGCCAACCAACGGCTGGATGAAGAGCATTTCCGTGAACAAGCCTTAACCTACTCCCGGCAATTGGCTGAAAAGGCGCCCATCTCGATGGCCCTGGCCAAACGTCACCTGAACCTGCTGGGTAACCAGAGTTTCGATTCCGCCCTAACCTCGGAACTCGAAGGCATGAGTTTTTGCGCCACCAGCCAGGATTGGCAGGAAGGTGTCGATGCCTTCGCCGAACAACGCCCTCCCAAATTTCAGGGACACTGATTCCCTGCTTTACCAACGGTTCACCAACGAGTCCCCACCATGACCAGCGCCTCTCTCAGTTTTCTCGCCCCCAACTCCATCCTTGTGGTGGGTGCATCCAACAATCCCGCCAAGCGAGGTTACAACGCCATCGCACGACTGCTGGCGGATGGGTTCAGTGGTGATATTTACCCCGTCAATCCCAAGCTCACCGAACTTCGGGGCCTGACCTGTTATGCCAACATCCGTGATGTGCCATTCGCCGCCGACCTGGCACTGATTTGTACGCCGGCCGCAACGGTTCCAGACATCATCGAACAGTGCGGTCAAGCCGGAGTAAAAGGCGCGGTCGTACTGGCCAGTGGCTTTTCAGAAACCGGGGCAGCTGGCGAAGCCCTGGAGCAGGCTTGCGTGAGTGCAGCTCGCCGCTTTGGTTTGCGGTTAGTCGGTCCCAACACCTCGGGATTATTTAACACCGCAAAAAAATGCAATCTGGTCGGCTTTCAGGACCTGCGTTCCGGCCCCGTCGGTGTGTTGTCGCAATCCGGCAATATGGCCCTGTCGATGATCACCGAGAGTCTGCGCCATCCCCAGCTCGGTTTTAGCAGTTACATTGGCGTCGGCAACGAGGCTGAAATCGCATTTCATGAATACCTGCACTATTTCGCCGAGGATAAGGATACTCGAGTAATCGCCACCTATATCGAAGGGCTGCGCCAGGGCGATGCTTTCTTGCAGGCCGCGCGCCAGGTAAGCGCTCATAAGCCCATCGTACTCTATAAATCGGGGCGTACTGCCAGTGGCCAAAGTGCCGCCCGCTCACACACCGGCGCACTGGCCGGTGATATCACTTTATGCCGCGGCGTGATGCGTCAGGCCGGGGTCATTCTGGTCGAGCGTTCCGATCATTTATTACCGGTGGCGGAGTCGCTGGCTTATCAGCCATCGGCAAGTGGAAATCGTATCGCCATACTGGCCGACGGCGGTGGCCATGCCACCATTGCCGCTGATGAACTGAGCGATCGAGGCATGGTGCTGGCCGAATTACAAAAATCGACTCAACAGCGTTTGCAAGCATTGCTGGGTCCCCAGGCACCGGTCAGTAATCCGGTCGACTTTGCCGGAGCCAGCGACCACTACCCGGAGCTCTTTGCCGATGGTTGTGAACTTCTGCTGTCCGATCCCGGAGTTGATGCCGTGTTAGTGGTTGGGCTTTTCGGGGGTTATCAACTGCGATTTAACAGCACTCTGGCGACAACGGAAGAACGCACAGCAATGAGCCTGACGGCATTGCAAGATCACTATAAAAAACCGGTGGTTTTGCACAGCGTCTACAAGCACCACCGCACCAAAGCACTGCGCCTGCTGGAAGAAAACAACATTCCGGTACAAGACTCGGTGGAAGTCGCCGCCCATTGCATCAGCGCGTTAGCGCAATACGGTGTTGTACAACAACGAGGCCAACAAGTAGTTCCTGACCGACACCCGATCGAGCGCAACCTGTCTCGAGCCCGAGATATTCTGCAACAAGTTACCAACAACGCCGAGCGTGTAGTAACCGAAGACCGGGGGCGCGAACTGTTGATGCAACATGGCATTCAGACGGGATCGGCGCGATTGGTTCAGTCGCTTGATGAGCTCGACTCAGCGATGCAGCGTCTGAGCAATGATCCTCTGGCGATGAAGGTGGTCAGCCCACAGATCGTGCATAAATCTGATGCCGGTGGTGTACGTCTGAACTTGCGTGGATTGCCGGCTCTGCAACAGGCGTTCGGCGATATTATGACCAATGCTCGCAACTACCAGAAAGACGCCCGACTCGACGGCGTGTTGCTATCACCCATGGCCAGACCCGGTGTCGAGATTATTCTGGGCATTACCCGTGATCCCCAGTTTGGCCCGGTGATGATGTTCGGCCTCGGCGGCATCCATGTCGAAGTGCTGCGCGACGTCAGCTTCCGTGCCCTGCCACTCAACCAGGACGATGCCGCAGAGATGCTGGCCGAAATTCGCGCCAAGGCTATCCTGAGCGGTGTCAGAGGCAGCAACGCGATTGATCACAAGGCTTTGATCGATTTGATGTTGCGTTTATCACGCCTGCTGGAGTATCACACTGAGATAGAGGAGCTGGAACTCAATCCCGTGATCCTGTATGAAAAGGGCCTGGAAATTCTCGACGTGCGTATTTTACTCGGCGAAAGCGCCACCCAGCCGGTGCCACCAGCATTGGCCAAGCAAGCAACTTCGGCTTACACGTCGACCCAATAACTGTTAGGGAAACTGCTATGAACCAACCCCAGCTGACGGATTCAACGCTAACCATTGACGGCCGCGTCGCGCTACTTACCTTTAACCGGCATGATGTCCGCAACGCACTTACAGGCACCGCCCTGGTGGATGAGATAGTCGCCACCGTCGAATGGGCTAACCGTAACCCGTACATTTCCGTACTGGTAATGACCGGTGCCGGCTCGGCATTTTCGGCGGGCGGCAATATCAAGGAGATGGCCGAGCGCGACGGGGAACACCGACAGGGAGCTTTTGGCGGCAGCGTGCTGGAAGTGCAACAAAAATACCGCGAAGGTATCCAGCGTATGCCGCTGGCAATGGAACGGGCCGAAATTCCTGTCATTGCTGCAGTCAACGGGCCAGCCATTGGTGCGGGCTTCGATCTCAGTTGCATGTGCGACCTGCGCATCGGCTGCGAAAATACTCTATTGGGAGAAACCTTTATCAACCTGGGCATTATTCCCGGTGATGGCGGCGCCTGGTTCCTACAACGCCTGATCGGTTATCAACGGGCTGCCGAACTGACCCTCAGCGGCCGCCTGATCAAAGCCGATGAGGCTCTTGAACTGGGTATATTGCTCAAGGTGGTCGAGGCCGAACAATTATTGCCAAGCGCTATGGAGTTGGCACAATCGATTGCCGCCAAACCGCCACAAACGCTGCGCATGACCAAACGGCTGCTAAAAATGGCCCAGCGCCAACCGTTGGAAGATTTTCTCAGTCTGTGCGCGAGCTTTCAGGGCATGTGCCACAATACCGAAGATCATCTGGAAGCGGTCAATGCATTTCTGGAAAAGCGCCCAGGCCAGTATCAGGGAAAGTAAAGATGACAAAATCTTATTTATTAGCTCGCCCTCATATCGTGCCAGAACAGGCTAAACCAAGATCCGTTTTTTTGCGGGTAACCCTGTTATTAGCGGCTTTACTGGCCGCTCCCTTTCACACCACCGCCGATGAACCCACCCCGGTCAGTGCCACTATCGAATCCCAGGGCAGCGGCTTCTTCACCATAAGTGTGACCCTGAAACACGCCGACGAGGGTTGGGAGCATTACGCCAATCGCTGGGAGGTACTCGATGGTGAGGGCAATATACTGGCCACTCGCACCTTGCTGCACCCTCATGTGAATGAGCAACCCTTTACGCGTAACCTGAGCGCGGTGCGTTTGCCTAACAGCCTCGACACAATCTATATACGAGCCCACGATTCCAAGCACGGTTACGGCCGCCGAAAGATAAAACTGGCGGTGCCTGAATAGTTTCCACCGCCTTGAATCAGGGATCGGGTTTTAAATGGTATCGCTGGCCAATAGCTTCCAGGACGCCATTGTCATGTATTGCCTGCAGTGCACGCTGCAGGCGGTCGAGGTAAGGTTGCTCGAGCTGCTCTGATACCACCAGATAATGATCATAACTTCGATAACTCATGCTCACGACCTGCACCTGATCGTTCAATTCCAGTTCATCGATCGTGTGCAACAAACCCAGGTCGTGATAAAAGAGAATATCGCCGCGTTTTGCTAACAGCTTGAGCAACATGGCTTCGACATTCTTGGCACCATCGTCAACGGATATGCCCCTGCGCAACAAATAATCACTGGCCGCCGTACCAAACAGGCTGATCATTCGACCCTGACTGGCCAATTCCTCGATGGTTGCCAGCCTGTCCTTATCCAGCGGGAAATCAGCTCTTACTACCGCGATGTAACGTAAGCGATAGAGGGGGGGCTTCAGGTAACGAAAATCACGCTCGCGCTCCGGGGTATAAGCCAACCCCGCAAACAGGTCAATAAACCCCTCCTTGAGCATACGCTTTATTCGCGTCAGGGGCACCAGTCGATCGTAGCCCTCGATCTTCAGCTCAGGGTCTTGCTGCTCAAGAGCCCGCAAGATATCAACCGCCACTCCTTGCATATCCCCCTGATTATCCTGCATATACTTCGGACGACTGTCCTGTGCCACCGTCGTCAGGGGCATGGCCTTCACCGCACCACACAGGCAAAAGATCGCCATTAACAGGCAACATCTCACTATCCGCTTGAAACCCATACTGGATCCATCGTCTCGACCTTCACCCTGATAATAGCATGGCGCTAACCACTCGGGATCAATGGACAGTTGACGATTAAATTGTTCCGCAGCTAGCATGGTGTTTTTCATGGAATCACATCAATGAACAACGAAACGCTCCTGATAGTAGTCGCCCTGATTGGCGGCGCGGCGGTCAGCTTGCAAGGTCAGTTTATGGGCCAGCTTGACCGACAAATAGGCACCGCCGAAAGTGTGTTCATCACCTACGCCAGTGGTGCCCTGGTCGCCTTGTTGATGATAGTAGCCATGAAAGGTGGGCAACTGGTTAACGGTATCGGAAATGCACCTTGGTACGCTTACACCTCAGGATTGCTAGGCCTCGTGATTGTCGCCAGTCTGGGCTTTACCATACCCCGAATGGGCATGACCAAGGCCTTTACCCTGATTCTCGCCGCGCAGTTTCTATTGGCGGCTCTGATCGATCATTACGGTTTGTTTGGCAGCACCGTACGCAGTTTCGACTGGAAGCAGCTGTCGGGTATCGGCCTGATCATCACTGGCGTGGCGGTCCTGATTCGCTAGGGCAAGGTCGATATATTCTTTAGATCTCTGGCCTGCTCGCCTGTCAGGCCAACTAACCGTGGCCGCCAGTCTCTGTTTATCCTCTCCCTATTTGTCAGCTTTCGATCGGCTATCTACACTCTGTAAACGACCCGTTTGCGGTCAAATTCGCCATAGCCCTCTATTATGCCACCTCAGGAGATCCGTGCCATGCGATTGCTCATCCCCTTCCTTTTCCTCAGCGCCATAGTCCTGCCAGCCTGGGCCAAAGATGGCCCGGTCGATTATGAGATCAACGGACAAGCCTATGAGGGCTATTATGTCAGCGCCGGTGATAACGCTCCCTTGATTTTGCTGATCCATGACTGGGATGGCTTAACCAATTACGAAGTAAAACGCGCTCATATGCTGGCCGATCAGGGTTACAGTGTATTTGCCGCCGACCTCTTTGGCGCAGGTGTACGACCCACCGAAGTCAAGGATAAACGCCAACACACCGGTGAGCTGTACAAGGACCGGGAAAAGATGCGCACCCTGATGAATGGTGCTCTGGCCGCGGCTCTCAAGCTTGGAGGCAATACCGATAACGCCGTCGCTGCAGGCTACTGCTTTGGCGGAGCCGCCGTACTGGAACTGGCTCGAGCCGGATCACCGCTGAAGGGATTTGTCACCTTCCATGGTGGGCTGAAAACCCCCGACGGGCAAAACTACAGCAAGGCTCAGGGCAGTATTCTGGTCATGCACGGCTCCGCCGACAGCGCCATTCCCATGGAGCAGTTTGCCGCTCTGACCAATGAGTTGGAAGCCGCGGGAGTTGCCCATGAGATGATCACCTACAGCGGTGCGCCCCATGCCTTTACCGTGTTTGATTCCAAACGCTATCGCGCCGATGCTGACGCCAAGTCCTGGAACCGGTTCTCGGAATATTTGCAGGCGACGCTTAAGTGAGGTGACGCCATTCGGGGCTGTCATTCTCAGGATTTGCTGAATCAATGGCATTCCCGTCAAGCCTATTGGAAGCGTAATAGGCTTGACGAAGATGATGGAGGCATTATGTATTCCAATACCTGATGTCGGCCTATCAGATTCTGGCGAGGGTTAGCCGAAAGAAAAGGCTACCTTGCCAGAGTGCAAGCAGTATCCACGAGCTGTGAAATAGTCGATCCATAAACAAATATAACCTCATGTCATAATCGTAAAAGCGATACCCAATAGACATCTCTTGGTATGATTGCTTGCTAGAATCCGCCCACTTTTGGTCAAATTCAGGCCATGCAACAGCCCTGCCTGGCGCATCAAACGCAAGACTTTTGGCCCCTTGGTTATGGTAGGCTTGAAAGCAATGATTCACTTCGCCCATCTATAATACTGAAAAGAAGCGAAACGGTTAGTGACTAAGGAATAACAACAATGACATCTGGCTCAAGCAGTGAACAGGTCATTCGCAGGCTGTATCAGATCACCCACGATCATAACAAAGGCTTTGAACAGCAGATCATAGAATTGCTTCAAATGGGGCTGGAACGTTTTGAGCTGGACATAGGTATTTTATCGAAGATTGATCAAAGCAACTATGTTGTGAAACATTGCGTGACACCAACCGATGTCCCCATGCAACCGGGCGACAGCTTCAATTTTGATTCAACCTATTGTCATATCACCTGCTTGGCCCAGGGGCCTGTCTCTATTGAGCACGTTGGGGCCGATGACAAATACGCCTCACACCCGGCCTACAAGGCGTTTGGTCTCGAATCCTATATCGGGGTTCCCATACGCCTTAATGGTGAGCTTTATGGCACCTTAAACTTTTCAAGCCCAACCCCCTACCCTAGAAAATTTCAAGATATTGATATCGATGCCCTGCAATTAATGGCCTCCTGGGTTGAGTCTGAACTGGTTCGTCGAGAGCAGGAAGCGCAACTACGAGCCCTCAACAAGAAGCTCAAACTGCTCGCGAATTATGACAGCCTGACCCAGATTCCCAATCGCCGGGGTATGTACAAGAGCCTGCAAAAAAGCATGAAGCAGCTCAGCCGAAAGAACGGCGAAGGAACCCTCGCCATGATCGATATCGATCACTTTAAACAACTCAATGATCGCTATGGACACCAAACGGGCGATGAAGCACTGGTAGCAACAGCACAAATGATTACTGACTCGTTGCGGGATTATGATTACCTGGCTCGATTTGGCGGCGAAGAGTTCCTGCTATGGCTACCCGATACCAGTCAGGAAGGCTGTACTGTGGTCTGCCAGCGAATCATGAACAGCATTGCCAGGATCACAATAACCCCTGATCCTATAACGGTCTCCATTGGTACCTGCCATATCCGCTTCAGTGATGAGCGGCCAGGTGATATCAGCAAGCTAATCTATGACCTTATTGAGAAAGCTGACAACGCACTCTTTGAAGCTAAGGATCTGGGACGTAATCGAGTGGTTCACTATAGGGCACCGGTCACCGAATCATAAGTGCTCTAACTCCGTGTCGGGGTTAGAGTCGATTTTTTATTCCTACGTTTTACTGGGAGTCTGTGAACTTCCTCTGATAAACGTAGATCTTTCGCCTGCTAACATAGCCCCTCACGAACACCTTTTGATTCATTCCATATCAGGGTATCTAGCTTGAAAACCACACTCTACGCACTGCTATTGTCACTTGTTGTATTGCCAGCCCATGCAGCGGTTAAACAAAGTCAACTTCGGGCTTTAGAGCGACAGATTGTCGAAGAAAAATGGCCCGCCTGCGTTTCCCCGCGAAATTATTACGATCGGGTGTACTGTTCCTCCAAGGTCTACAATCTGCTCGATACCAGCCTAAACGAGCGTTATATCGCGCTGCGTAAAACACTCAGCGATGGCCAGAAACAACGCCTGAAGAAAGTACAGGTGGCCTGGATTCGTGAGCGAGACGACCAATGTGCCAGTATCCAGGAAGATTCGGTCATTATGGATCTGGGCTGCACCAAAGCCAGAACTGTCGAAAGTCTGTATTACATTACCGAAATGAATAAAAACCCGCAGGACTTCGATCTGCTCTTGCAGGAATACAAACGCCGCGAGTAAACCATCCTCAGCTGCCCTCCTTCACCATGTTAAAAGCACATGAAAGCCTCACGAGCTTAGCCATGTCCTGTCACAATCCGGGGGCATTCAGGCCATCATGACAAGGGTTTCAATCAGGGGGGTTATTCGCGCAATACTGTTTTTCGTATTATTGCCTATGGCTTGCCCCCTCTGGGCGGCAGGCCCGAACAAGCTGGCGACTATGGATCGCAGCCTCTGGCCAGATCCGATCAACGACGCACACAGTTTCAACCGTGCCTCCCGTTATGAGCTGTACTCTTTTATTCAGCAACTCAACGCCCTCGGCCCCTTAAAAGACGAAACGCAAATTGCCGAACTGACCGGGATCTCTTCGGTCGACCTGCCATCGGTTCAGCGCTGGAGTAACAAAACTCGACAACGATTGCTGGTTAATTATCGTCACAGTTGCCAAGCTCAAGCCTGCCTTGCTGTGGATGACTATAGAGACCTTACAGCTGTGGCACAGAACCAGCTGTCTTCACTCACCGCTCAATACGCAGATTGGCAGACCGCATCGGCTGGGTTTCATCATGACTATATACGCGAACAGTTACGGCTTGCCGTGCTGTTCTCAAGGATTAGCAGTGAAATTCATACGCTATCCTCACAAGAGATCAATGGTTTTGAACTGCCAGACCGTACTTTTCTATTGACCTTTGATGATGGTCCCAGTGCCGGCGCACAAACCGGTATGGTTCTGGAGACGCTTGAGACCTTTGATCGCAATGCCATCTTTTTTGTACTGGGAGATCGAGCAAAAGCCCTAACCAGCACTGGCTCGCCTGAGAGCTACCCACAGTATTCCAGTCAGTGTCTGGGCTCCCACGGCCAAAGCCATCGCGTCTACAGCCAAACTCTGGCATGGCAAACTGCTATGGCCGAGTCCTGGCACCATATCGCAACCCTGTCATCAACAACGTCATCTTCTTTACCAAGCTCAGTGCCCCCCAAGGTGGTTCAATGGTATCGTCCACCCTACGGCCAGAGAACAGCGGCGATGACCGATTACCTCGCACAACAAGGCATAGGTACCATGCTGTGGAATATCGATAGTCAGGATTGGAATGCCAAACTCAATGCCCGGCAAATTGAGGATCGAGTGTTCACCCTGATGCTGTTATGGCGCCATGGCATTCTTCTTTTCCACGATCTTTACGATAGAAGCAACGTCGCTTTATCAGGATTGCTACAGCAGACCGAAAACCTGGCTGTTACCTGGGTGAACTGCCGAGAGCTGAAACTGCACCAATAGAACGGCCTTTTGACTGATCCGTATCTGCATTGATCCGTATATTAAGCAAAACACCGGTAACTGCTGCCCATACAAGATCTTATGAACATCTTTATTCTGGATGATGACATAGAGAAATGCGCCCAATATCACTGCGACCAGCATGTGGTAAAAATGATTCTGGAAAGTGTTCAATTGCTATGCACGGCACTGAACAAAAAAGGCTTTACGACGCCCTATAAATCAACTCATGCAAAGCATCCGTGTACGTTATGGGTCGAAGAATCCTACGACAACTTTCTCTGGCTTAAACAACTGACTCTCGAACTCAACAAAGAGTACCGCTACCGCTACGATAAACAGGTGGATCACAAATCGATTGCGGTTCTATCAAGCCTGTCCCCGCACCGTTTTCCAGCGATCGGATTAACCCCATTCGCACAAGCCATGCCTGAAACTTACAAAGTTGAAGGGAATGCCGTCCTGGCGTATCGGAAATTCTATCTGGGAGACAAAGTCAGGTTTGCCAAATGGACCAAGCGCTCTTCTCCTCATTGGTTTAGCGATCAAGGCTAACAATCACCAAGCCCCTCCCAGGATAAAAAGGTGTCTCTGCTCAGGATGATTAATTATGATGATCCATCACCTAACGCATTCTCCAGCCGTTGCCACTGGTTTTCATTGGCCGGTAAGCCCAGGCGTACACCCTGGTGATTATCCAGCAGCCGCGTCCAGATGCCTTGTAGTGCCAACCCCTCGTGCAGTGCAGGTGCCTGATCGGTAAACAGCGTAGTAAAGAGTCCACCGCTGCGTACGGGCCCCTGTCCGCATTTTTTCATCAACTGGTACAGTCGCTCACCCTCCGAGTGCAAGCGAACGGCGGCTTGCTGTTGCCATGCCGTATCCGACAAAGCCCGTTCTGCAAGGTAGAGTGCGGGAGCGGAGACCGACCAGGGACCTAATGCCAGTTCAATCGACTCCAGCAACGGACTTGCCCCCAGCACAAAACCGGCGCGTGCACCGGCCAAGCCAAAAAACTTGCCCAATGAGCGCAAAACAATGATGTTCGGCCTGATAGTTGAAGCCAGGCTGTGCTCGGGCGACATATCGATAAAGGCTTCATCCACCAATAACCAACCACCGCGTTCAGCCAGAACCTGAGACAGCGACAATAACCGGGTCAATGAATACCGATCACCCGAGGGATTATTGGGATTGATCACCAGCATCAAGTCTGCCTGTGAAGCCACCCGCTCCAACTGCTTGTGGTCGGCACCGGCCGGATACTCAATAAGCTGAGCACCGGCTGATTGCCAGGCCGCACGATGTTCGGCATAGCCCAAGTCGGGAACCGCAACTCTCGGTGCCTGGATAATAGAGGGCAGCGTTTGAATCACCGCCTGACTACCGGCCACGGGCAGTAGCTGATCAATCTGGCAGCCAAAGTAATGCGCGGCCACATCCAGCAAAGAGGTCGGCACTTCGGGCAGGCGCCGCCAGATCTCACCGGGTATCTCGGGCACCGGCCAGCCGTTGGGATTAATGCCGGTGGAAAGATCAATCCAATCACTGCGTGGAATGCCGTATTCGCGACAGGCGCGATTCAGGTCCCCACCATGGGGCGGGCGATGGCGCATCAGAGCACCTCCAGGGTAAGCATCAACCAAAGCAGCAGGGCAACCGCAACCCATAGCAGCAACGCGTTCCTGACCAGCACCAGCGCCGCTTCAATATCGGCTGCCGCAGGAGGTTGACCGCAACCAAAGGGGGGGCGTTGCTGCCATTGCCCGCGATACTTCGCGGGACCACCTAACTGACGTTGCAGCGCACCGGCACCGGCGGCCATAACTACCCCGGCATTGGGGCTATCATGGCTGGACGCCTGTTCCCGCCAGCAATTAATAGCCGTCGCAAATGTGCCGGCACCGGCATACCCCAGAGCGCAGAGTCGTGCAGGAATATAATTCATCAGGTCATCCAGACGTGCCGCCACTCGACCAAAATACCGATACTGGTCACTACGGTATCCCCACATGGCATCCAGGGTATTGACCAGACGATGTGCCACGGCGCCCATAGGACCGGCAACGATAAACCAGAACAGGGTGGCAAAGATCGCATCGGCGCCATTTTCCAGCACCGATTCCAGCGCGGCCCGGCAGGTGCCCTCCTCATCCAGCTGATCGGTATCGCGGCTAACAATCATCGCCACTCGCTGTCGAGCCTTGTCGAGATCCCCTTGCTGCAACGGATCCATAATGGCACGGGCATGTTCCGCAAGGCTGCGCCCCCCCAGACACAGATAGAGCAACAGCAGGCCCAGTAGCTCCCCTATCACCGGAAGCTGTAACAGCGGAGCCATCAATAACAGCGGCGGCACCACCAGTAACAGTAATGCCAGGCCGCCCGAGAGTATGGAGATCGGTTCATAGGGCACTCGATTGAACCCTCGTTGCAGTTTATCGGCCAGATAGCCAAAGCCCACCAGCGGATGCCAGCGTCGCGGCTCGCCGAACAGTCCATCCAGCAACAGAGCAAGCAGCAACAGGGGTAACCAGAGAGGGCTCCACAGCATAGTTTTCAGGATGTCCAAATAATCATGATGATCGAGGGCGCCCATGATACGCCGATCACAAAAGCAGCTAAAGCCAATCGCTACTATCGCAAAAGAGTTAGCCCACCCGGTGCCGCTTTCGCTAGCCCCATTGGGGGATAAATGGTAGTATCCCCCGCCTTTTTTCGGTGCCTTTTTCACCCAATTACAGCCAACAATGCCCAAAGGATTTCGATGTTTGACCTGATTGCCCGCAAACAACCCAACGCCAAGAACGACATACTGTCCGGTGTCACCGTGGCCCTGGCGCTGGTGCCCGAGGCGGTCGCTTTTGCCTTCGTCGCCGGGGTTGCCCCCATGGTCGGTCTCTATGCCGCCTTTATGATGGGCCTGATCACCTCCATTATCGGGGGACGTCCCGGCATGATCTCCGGCGCTACCGGCGCCATGGCCGTGGTTATGGTGGCTCTGGTGGCACAACATGGCGTGCAATACCTGTTTGCCGCCGTTATTCTGGCTGGGGTGATTCAGATCACCGCGGGTCTGTTAAAACTGGGCAAGTTCATTCGAATCGTGCCCCACCCGGTTATGCTGGGCTTTGTCAACGGACTCGCCATCGTGATCTTCCTGGCCCAGCTGGGTCAGTTTCAGGTGCGCGGTGATGCGGGTATGGAATGGATGCAGGGCTCCATGCTCTTTACCATGGGCTTGCTGGTCTTTATTACCATGGCCATCATTCACCTGCTGCCTAAAATCACCACCGCCATACCTTCCTCACTGGCCGCCATTGTGGTGGTCACCCTGGCGGTACATCTGCTCGGACTGGATGCCCGCACGGTGATCGATTTCGTCCGGGATTCCCTGCCCGTAGAAGAAGCGGCCACAGCCACCCTGAAAGGTGACCTGCCCAGCTTTGCCATTCCGATGGTGCCGCTGAGCTGGGAGATGCTCTACATCATCCTGCCCTACTCCTGCATTCTGGCCGCGGTGGGCCTGATCGAATCCCTGTTAACCATGAGCCTGATCGATGAGATCACCGACACCCGTGGCCAGGGCAATCGGGAATGCGTTGGCCAGGGCGTCGCCAACACCGTTAACGGTTTCTTCGGTGGCATGGGTGGCTGTGCGATGATTGGCCAGAGCATGATCAACATTAACTCTGGCGGCCGGGGTCGCCTGTCCGGTATCACCGCTGCGCTGGTGCTGCTGTGCTTTATCCTGTTCGCCGCCAAGCTGATCGAAGTGATTCCGCTGGCCGCACTGGTGGGCGTTATGTTTATGGTGGTACTGGGCACCTTCGAATGGTCGTCTTTTCGAATCATTCGCAAGATTCCTACCACCGATGCCTTTATCCTGGTACTGGTTTCCGGTGTTACCGTCTTTACCGATCTGGCGATTGCGGTGGTGGTTGGTGTTATCGTCTCGGCTCTGGTGTTTGCCTGGAAACACGCCCAGCATATTCACGTGGAAACCTACATCGACGACAAGGGCAGCAAGGTCTACGAGCTGCGCGGACCCATATTTTTCGGCTCTGTCTCCAATTTCCGCGAACTGTTCGATCCGCGTAATGACCCCGACGATGTGATTATCGAATTCCAGCGCTCACGGGTTAGCGATCATTCCGGCATCGAAGCACTCGATTCATTGGCCGATAAATACCTGGCCCAGGGCAAGACATTGCACCTGCGCCATCTGAGCCCAGAATGCCGCAAGCTGCTCAAGCGCGCCGGAAGCCTGTGCGAAGTGAACGTAATGGAAGATCCGAACTATCGCGTCGCCACCGACGAACTGGCCTAAAGATGGCCGTCTTTTCTGCCTAAGCCCTAGATCGCCCCAGCCCGGTATCAATCCGGTGCTGACGGCGACAGTGAGCACTGACCCCGTTCGGGGTTAGGCTCTACCATTCTATGAAGGCGCGCCGATAACTGATCGGCACCGCCAATATAATCACCCTGCAACCAAATCTGCGGCAAGGTCACCGGCGTTGTCGGCCCGATGATCGATTTTACCCGAGCCAGCATCTCATATAGTGCACGGGGTGAGGCCACCACATCTTCATAGGTGAAATCGATACCCGCCTGGTCCAGATAGGCTTTGGCGCGGGCACAATGGGGGCACCCTGGTTTGCCAAAGATCCGATTACCTTCAAGCGGTCGATGCTGGCTATGGGCATCGATCACGGCCTGAGTCAGCACCCCACGATTGAGGGCCGCCCCCTGGCTGACAACCCGGTTATCGACCATCACGATGGGGGCATGCCAACCGCCCTTTAGCAGTGGTTGCCACCAGCAACTCAGCCAATCCCGCACCTCAAGAGATACCTCAATACCTGCCAGCTCCCGAGCCAGAGTATCCTTGATCACGTCCAGAGTCAGGGCACATTCGCCGCAGGGAATCTTGACCAAAAAGGGTCCCCACTGTCCTGCCCATCGATACAGCTTGATCTCGACTGCGTTACCCACCATCTCCACCACCAGAACGAAGTACGCCACCTTCTCTCAAGACCCTTCAACGCCAGTAGCTGTTTCATGGCACTCAACCCTAAGGCACCTCTGATCAATTCAGATAGAGCTATGCGATCCTAAAAATGGCTTTTATCAAGGCGAAGTCTGCCGTTCATGTCGAGACCTGGACAAGGGCTTCAACACCGAGAAAAGCCATTTTTAGGCCCGCCCTAAACAAGCCAAAGCCTTGCCCCCTTCCTTGGTACTTCAGCCGATATA
This sequence comes from Aestuariirhabdus haliotis, assembly GCF_023509475.1. Classification (NCBI taxonomy): domain Bacteria; kingdom Pseudomonadati; phylum Pseudomonadota; class Gammaproteobacteria; order Oceanospirillales; family Aestuariirhabdaceae; genus Aestuariirhabdus; species Aestuariirhabdus haliotis. Next base: position 29,901 of record NZ_JAKSDZ010000030.1, read on the forward strand.
ACCTGTGCATTAAGGCGACGCCTATCCAGCCGCCCTCCAGATGTCAGCTATTTTTACAACAGCCTATACGGAACCATCTGCAGCCCCCATGTTCACTGGTGTGGGCTCAGTCTTGCATGATCGGCAAAACACACATCGATAGGATAATAATAATGAACCGACTACTGTTAGCCACGTTACTACTCTCGGGACTCTATGTCAGCAGTGCCTCCGCCTCTATTTGCGGAACCTCCGCCGTTGCAGGTATTTTGACAATCAACAATTCAATTCGGGGGCAATCCACCATCAGCAATGACTGCCCCTCCAACACCAGTCTTGGCCTCCCAAATATACCCGACCCCAGCGGTGATAGCTGGTTCAGTTTTATTCGAAACATTGATGGTGCCAGCTGGCAGATCAATACAGCAGCCACCGATGAAAACGATGATGGAGCATTGAACCTGGAGGGATTCTTCTGGCGTTTAATGGATATTTCCTGGACAGGCACCGAACCCACTCGCATCACAGGGGTGGGAGGCACCTTGGTGTCTTCGGGTATCGCCTCTGTCGACAGTTTTGACGATAATTCCCTGCTGCTTCGCTTTAATCCTTTCGCAGCCACTTGCCCCGCCGACTTTCCGACCCGGTGCCGGGTTGAGGTCGCCACCGGTACCCTGACCATAGAGACCAGCAGCAGTGCCAGCGCAACAATCCCTGCACCATCGACGCTGGCCTTACTGGCGCTGGGTTTATTCGCGATGCGACGAAAAATTCTGGGCGCCTGATTCAAAGCCCGCCCAGGCGGGCCGAGTTTTACTCCGCAACGGCTACTGTTTCGCCACCGCAGGCTGTGCCAGAGAGGCCGAAATGGCTCGAAAGGCGGCGATGGCGATATCAGTACTCTCATAATCGTTGGCCATAAAGTTACGGTCAGCACTGTTCTTGACGATCACCACATCGTTTTTACGGTCAACAAAGATGTACTGGCCGTAAATGCCCAGCGCCATAAACTCCTGGTCCGGGTTTTCCGGTATCCACCACTGGTAACCATAGCCCAGATTGGTATTGGCACTGTCTCTCTCGCCCGGCATCAGGTGCGGCGCATCGGGAGTAATGCTGTCCTCGATCCATTGCGCCGGCACAATCTGTTGGCCATTCAATACTCCACTGTCCCGGTACAAGGCCCCCATACGAGCATAATCACGAGCCATCAGATTAAGGCCGCCGAGGACCATGGGTTCACCCGTGCTATCGGTAATATAAATGGCATCCTGTTCCGTCCCCAATTTGGACCAAAGTTTGTCATTAAAGTAATCGACCAGACGTCTTTGTGTCGCCGCGCGTAGTACCATACCAATCACATGGGTATCGATGCTGACGTAATGCATAAAGTTGCCTTGCTCGCGCTCGGAAGTCAGGGAAGCCGCAAAGTCGTCGAAGCTGCCACCCAGGGCCATAACGCGACCAAAGCGATTGATGTCGCTATTAAAATCGCCGTAGTCTTCGTTGAAATAAACCCCACTGGACATTTGCAACACATTTTTGATGCTGACACCCTCGTAGCCACTGCCTTTTAATTCCGGCACGTAATCGGTGACGGGGGCGTTCAGGTCCTTGATGTAGCCCTCCTCTACCGCGATACCAAACAGTGCACTGAGAAAGCTTTTCGCCATCGACCAGGAGATTCGATAATCGGCTTTCCCGGTACCCTGATAATAGTCCTCAAAGGTGACATTATTTCCTTTTAATACCACCAGCGCCGTGGTGCTGCTGGCTGTTAGAAAATCGGCCATATTGCGGGTTTGTCCTTTATAGACAAAGGTTTCTGGCAAGTCTTCAGGAGCACTGCCGAATTGATTAACCGGCGCCTGACGCGAAATAACGGCAGTCGGTGCAACCTCTTCCATATGGGAAAAGTTATGCACAATCACATCGGCATCAAACAAACGGACCGTGTGGTAGAACTGGCGAATTTCTGTACTAAAGATACCCGTGAACAGCAACAACAGTAACAATAGAGCCAACAGTATTTTTTTTATTGAAAGACGCACAGCAAAACCTTAAACAGTTGTTTGAAAGCTCTAAGCATACAGAATTCACCCCGGGATCCAAACTGCTACAGAGTCAGCGGTGACGACAAAAAAGTTACATATGAAATCAAACAGCTTCCCGCTATAGTTATTCAACAAAACCACAGAGCATTTGATGGTTTGTCATGGCTCTGAAATCAATTCCGAATCCAGCCAGCTAGCGGACGCAATACCCGAGGGAATAATGATGAAACTCTATACCTATTGGCGATCTTCAGCGGCCTACCGAGTCCGCATTGCCCTGAACCTTAAACAGATCGTTTACCAGCCAGCCTATCTGCATCTGGTCAACAACGGTGGTGAACAGCACGCTGATGAGTACCGCCAACTAAATCCACAAATGCTGGTGCCAGCCCTGGAGTTAGATAATGGCAGGGTACTGACCCAGTCCATGGCGATTATGGAATATCTGGACGAGGTTGAACCCGGTATTGCTTTACTGCCCGCCGATGCCCTGGGTCGAGCCAGGGTCCGTGCATTGGCGCAACTGGTGGCTTGTGAAATACACCCGCTAAACAACCTGAGAGTACTGCAATACCTGAGCAATACGATTGAGATCGAGGATCAACAAAAAAAGCAGTGGTACCAGAATTGGGTAACCCAGGGTTTTAACGCCCTGGAAACGATGCTCAAGACAAGCTCCGATACCGGCACCTATTGCCATGGGGAATCACCAGGACTCGCCGACGCCTGCCTGATACCCCAGGTGTACAACGCCAATCGATTTGATATCGACCTGACAGACTACCCGACGATCACTCGTATTAACTCAGCCTGCCTGAAACTACAGGCTTTTCAGCAAGCCGTACCGGAAGCGCAGGGAGATGCCCAGTAACAAACCCGGGGCGGGAATCACCAAGTGAACCGAAGCCTCACAACCGGTGCTGAAATGAAACAGTCTCAGATTTCCGCTGGCTGCAACGAACCATGCAGAAGACGATGGGTAAAATCCCCATTGGCCATGGGCCTGCCAAAATAATAGCCCTGGGCTTCGTCACACCCCATCGACCCCACCAATGAATGTTGGGTAGCGGTTTCTACGCCTTCGGCAATCACACGGATATCGAGCGCCGCGGCCAGTCCGATAACCGCCGCAACAATATTGCGGGTACGATCGTGATGACAAATGCGACGGATAAAGGCGCGATCAATTTTCACCGCCGAAATGGGAAAGTCGGCCAGATGGGATAAAGACGAATAGCCCGTGCCAAAGTCATCCAGACTCAGCTTAACGCCTTGCTCGGTTAAGGCTTTGCAGATACGCATGGGTATATCGGAATCAGCCACAATAGTGCGCTCGGTGATTTCAAGCTCAATTAAGCTGGGTGAAATATCGTGCTTTCTGATAACGGACATAATATCCGTCGCCAGATTGGCATCGGCAAAGAGTAATGGTGATAAGTTAACGGCGACGGGTTTGGCGCCCTGGCCCCAACTTTTAATCTGCTTGCAAACCGATTCCAGAACGAAAAAATCGATACTGCGTACCGCATGGCTTTCTTCGGCAATATAGATAAATTCATTGGGCGGAATCAGACCATGCTCGGGGTGGCGCCAACGCACCAGGGCTTCAGAACCCACGAGTTCTTCACTGCCCAGCGCCACCTTGGGTTGATACTCGACAAACAACTCATTTTTCGTCACAGCATCATTTAACCCGTGCTGGACAATAAAGCGTCGCTTCATATCCCGAATAAAATCCCGGTCCATAAAGTTGTTACGACCCTGCCCCGGGCTTTTGCCCATATACATGGCAATGTCAGCAATCTTTAACAGCTGCTCAAAGGTGTTGCCATCTTCCGGATAACGGCTGATACCAATGGTTTGGGAGATATGCAGTTTTTGCCCATCGATACAAAAGGGATCGGTAATATGGGCATTGAGTTCATCGCAAATTTGCAGGCATTGCTCATTGGATGTCTGCCCTGGCAACAAGACACAAAACTCATCGCCCCCGATTCGAAATACCATCGAGGATTCCGGAGTCACCTTGGAGAAACGATCCGATACCGCTTTCAGTAACTTGTCCCCCGTCGAATGCCCCAGGGTATCATTGATAAACTTGAAGCTATCCAGATCGATGGACATCAGGGTGAAGGCATTTTTTCGGCTGGAGGACTGGGCAATCAGGCTACGGGTCATCTTGTCCAGGGCGCGACGATTGGGCAGTTGGGTCAAATGGTCGGTATAGGCCTGATATTCCATATCCCGAGACAGGGTCAAAATACTGCTACGGTCAATCAATGAACGTCGTAACAGACAAATACTCACAAACAACAAGCCGAGTAAGGCACCCACCACCAGGCCAGTCAGCTCATCAAGTTCGTAGTCCTCATATTGCCTGGTTAGCGCATACCACTGCTCATTCAGGTCAAAAAGAATAAAAACAAAGAAAACAGATAATGCAATACATGAAGCGATCACTACCTCTATAAGCAGCGGCGACAGAGGTCCTCTTTTAGGCATTACGGTAGTCCTGACTGTATTACAAAGAAGGCCAGATTGGCTAATTATCAAGACGTGTCCCTACGTCAAGTAACAGAGCTATTTAGCGATAAATGCTACAGCTCATATAGCAAAAGACGATACCAGATTTATGTGATGATGAAACCCATCCCGGGAAAAACGGCTGGAACAAGACGGATTAAAGGGAAAAATGAGCGAAATTTAAACGATAGCGCCCTTTTATAAGGACGAAGAGAGCTGCAAACTATTGTACGATAGCCTCTCATAACCTTTGATACCGGCTGGACTTTCAAAACCACCCGGAATCAAAGGTAACAGCTCTTGGGGCAGATTAGCCCAGACAACGCCAGTGAAAACGCAGATGATCCTCGATAAAGCTGGCGATAAAATAATAGCTGTGGTCGTAACCCGGCTGCATCCTCAGCTCTAACGGATAACGGCTGCTCAGAGCCGCGGACTTAAGCGCTTCCGGTTTCAACTGCTGTTCGAGGAAATCATCGGCCTCACCCTGATCCACCAGCACCGGCAACTGAATCGGCCCTTTTGCGGTGGCCATAAGTTCACTGGCATCATACTGTTCCCACTCTTTTTCATCCGTCCCCAAATAGGCGCCGAAGGCCTTTTGCCCCCAGGGACAATCGCATGGGTTACTGATCGGGCTAAAAGCACTGATGCTGCGATAACGCTGGGGATTCTTCAGGCCGATCACCAGTGCGCCATGCCCCCCCATCGAATGACCACTGAGGGCTCGTTCGTTGGTCACCGGAAATGTCGCTTCGATCAGCGCCGGCAACTCCTCCACCACATAATCGTACATGCGATAGTGCTGGCTCCAGGGAGCCTGGGTAGCATTGACATAAAATCCGGCTCCCAAACCCAGGTCGTAGGCACCACCGGGATCATCGGCGACGCCTTCGCCCCGGGGGCTGGTATCTGGCGCGACAATGGCCATACCCAGTTCGGCGGCGATACGCTGAGCGCCGGCTTTTTGCATAAAATTTTCATCGCTGCAGGTCAGGCCCGACAACCAGTACAACACCGGTACCGGCGCTTCAGGCGTAGCGCCGGGTGGCAAGTAGACAGCAAAGCGCATGGTGCAATTGAGCACCTGGGACTCATGCTGGTATTGCCGATGCCACCCCCCAAAAACGCGATTGTTGCTTAGTCTTTCAAGCGACATGGACACCCCCTTAAAAGTGAACAACGCTGCGGATGCTTTCACCCTTATGCATCAGATCAAAGGCTTCATTGATCGCATCCAGTTCCATGGTATGGGTAATAAAGTCGTCGAGTTTAAATTCCCCGGCCAGGTATTGTTCTACGATACCCGGTAGTTCGCTGCGTCCCTTAACCCCACCAAAGGCAGTACCCCGCCAGACACGCCCGGTTACCAGCTGAAAAGGTCGTGTACTGATCTCCTGACCGGCACCGGCGACCCCGATGATGACCGACTCCCCCCAGCCTTTGTGGCAACACTCCAGAGCCGAGCGCATCACGTTCACATTACCGATGCACTCAAAGGAGTAGTCCACACCGCCATCCGTAAGCTCAACGATCACTTCTTGAATGGGCTTGTCGTAATCGGCCGGGTTAACGCAGTCGGTCGCACCCAGTTTCCGGGCCAGGTCAAATTTACGGGTATTGAGATCGATCGCAATAATTCGCCCCGCCTTGGCCATGGCGGCGCCAATAATGGCGGAGAGACCAATCCCGCCAAGACCAAAGATGGCCACGGTATCGCCCGCTTCCACTTTTGCCGTATTGAGCACCGCGCCCATGCCGGTGGTGACACCGCAACCGAGCAAACACACCTCTTCCAGTGGCGCTTGCGGGTTCACCTTGGCCAGGGAGATCTCCGGCAACACGGTGTATTCGGAAAAGGTAGAGCACCCCATATAGTGATAGATCGGCTTACCATTGAGGGAAAATCGTGTAGTGCCGTCGGGCATCAGGCCCTTGCCCTGGGTTTCACGAATCTTTTGGCACAGGTTGGTTTTTCCAGACGTACAAAATTTACACTCGCCGCACTCGGGGGTGTAGAGGGGAATCACATGGTCACCCACCGCCACGCTGGTCACGCCCTCGCCCACCTGCTCGACAATGCCCCCACCCTCGTGACCGAGAATAGCCGGCCAAACCGCTTCCGGATCTTCCCCGGACAGGGTGAAAGCATCGGTATGGCAAACACCGCTGGCCACAACACGTATTAATACCTCACCCGCCTGGGGAGGCATCACATCCACTTCTTCAATCGACAGAGGCTGATTGGGGCCCCAGGCGACCGCTGCGCGTGATTTAATCATTCCAATATCTCCTTGCTGTTAAGCTCGTATTCGAGGCTATCGACAGAGCCGGCTATCGTTCAACGAAGCATACGATGAGTGTAGATAAAGCGATCATAAAAACGAATCCAAGCCGGTAAGTACTATTCGGTCGCTGCCTACAATATGTGGGGTGGCTACCGAGGTCAGTTACGATAAATGGTTTCAATCAAATGGTAACCGAAACGGGTTTTAACGGGCCCATGTACGGTTAAAACGGCTTTTTTGAACACCACATCGTCAAACGCCTTAACCATCTGTCCGGGACGAAACTCACCCAGGTCACCACCGCGCTTGGCGGAATTGCATTGCGAATGCTTACGCGCCAATTTGGCAAAGTCGGCGCCTTTGGCGAGTTGTTGCTTCAAGCTATCGGCTTCGGCTTTGGTTTTCACCAGAATGTGACGAGCACTGGCAACGGGCATGGGTCGTTCTCCTGATCGCGGGGTTAATACGAAAATGGGTTAAAACCTGAGGCGATGACTCCAGCGTATGCCCGGATAACCGTCAAGCCACTCAATGGAATCTTACGAGGGGTTGGCCGTCTTGACCTTCACCCGGTTATTGGTATCACGCTGCTGACGAATCAGAGCATCGTTGGCCGGGGTACTGCCCCGCTTGGCCAAACGATCATAAAGCAAAACATTGACCGATGCTGCCAGATTCATGCAGCCGATGGTGGGCACATAGACCACCGCGTCGGCACGGTCGATCACCGCCTGGGGCAAAGTACCATCCTCGGGTCCAAAGGCATAAAAGGCCCGCTCGGGGTGTTCGAATGCCGGTAAGGGCGTCGCCCCCTCGACAATCTCGACACAGACCAGCGCCGCACCTTCGGGGATTTGGTCTAACAACGAATCAACCGCCGTCAGGGGGATCTTGCCAGCGGCCTTTTTGGTATCGGTATGAAACTTCGCCGCCCGCGCGTAACGCTGGCCGGTGTAATGCACCGCGTCGGCGCCATAACAGCCAGCGGCCCGCATCACCGCGCCGACATTGGTCGGGCTCTTGGGGTTGTTCAGGCCAATACAGACCCGAGGGAGGTTACTCATTATCAAACGTCCGTTGCCTGCCGGGCAAACGCCGCCCGGCATCATAAAACCTGTCGATGCCCGGCAGCATATACCCGTCAAACCCGTTCTGTCAGCCCCTTTATTTAGACGATGCAGATTAAGTCAGCGAAGCCTTAGGGCCCTCTGATTAATTCAGATGAGCTCTGGCTTTCAGGCGAATTCAGAATCGCGGCACGCCTTTGCAGTAAGGTCGAGACCTTTCTAAAAAGGCGTAACAACGAGTCTGGGTTTGCCTGAAAGCCCCGGAGGGCGGGCCTAAAAATGGCTTTTCTCGGTGTTGAAGCCCTTGTCCAGGTCTCGACATGAACGGCAGGCTTCGCCTTGATAAAAGCCATTTTTAG